>CAZOKA010000016.1:8473-16549 GCA_964580265.1 uncultured Rhodobacterales bacterium
ATTGCTGCATGGCATATGGGATCAGCACCTCGACCTGCTGCGCGGGCGTCACACCATTGATGAAGATGTTGCGGTCGCACACGCCACCCTCATACATCACGTTGTAGAAATAGAGCGTGTTGGTCCGGCGCATGGTTTGCCGGATCGCCTCGCGCGAGGCCGACAGGATGCCGCCATGCACCACATCGACCTGATCCTGGCGCGTCAATTGCTGGGCATACTGCGCATAAAGCGCCATATCCGACTGAGTGTCATAGGCCCGAACCTCGATCGGCCGATCCAGAAGGCCGCCAGCGTCGTTCAGGTCAGCCACGGCAAGGCGCATCGCATGATCCATGGGTTTGCCATAGGCGTCGAAGATCCCCGAGGTATCCAGGATCGAGCCAAGCTTGATCGCATCCGCCGCGCGGGCAAGACCCGGCACAAGCCCGGCTCCCGCCATTGCTGTCCCCGTTGCGAGGAAATGTCTTCTGTTCAGTGTCATGTCTGGTCTCCCGTTGGTATGAATTGGCGCCACGTTCGCGGTGGTCATTCCTTTGTCTTGCTTTCGCCTGGTTTGTCCTTGCCGTCCTTGGGCGTAATGCGGTTGGCATAATCCGCTGTTCGCCCGGCCAGATTGGCGTCGAAGTCAAAGCCGATTTCCTCGCCCATCTGCTTCATCGCGGGCAGGCGCACGGCCATGCCCAGGATCTGGTCCATCGCGGCGCCAAAGGCGCCCTCCACGCCGCTTCCGTCCCCGCCACTCATTCCGCTGCCCGTTCCGCCGATCTGGTTAATGCGGATCGAGTCGATCTTTTCCACTGGCTTCATCATTTGCGTCATGATCTCTGGCATACGGTCGAGCTTGTGTTCTTCCAGGCGCATCCGAAGCACTGCCTCGCTCAACCTGTTTTCCGCTTCGTTCAACGCGGTCTGACCGTCTGCACGGGCCTGCATCCCGATCTTCTCGGTCTCGGCGGCGGTTTGGGCTGCCCGTGCCTCGGCCTGCGCCCGCGACAACATGATCTCCACATCCGAAGCGGCCTTTTCGCTCTCCAGCTCCAGCGCGCTCTTTTGCTTCAGCCCCGAAATTTCGCGTTCACGCTCGGCAATGGCGCGCTCTTTTTGCGCCTGCACCTGCTCGGCGGCCAGAAGCACCTGCGCGCGTGAGGTTTCTTCCGCCGCCTTTGCCTCGGCCTCCTCTGCACGCTTGCGGGCCAGTTGGATGTCGTTTGAAATCCTGGCCTCTTCCAATGCGAGGATCGCCGCCATCTCGGCGCGGCGCAGCGCCTCATCGTTATCGACCTGCGCCGTCTTGAGGCGCTGTTCCTTGTCAATGCGCGCGGTTTCCGATGCCAGCTCCCCCTCGACGGCCGAGGTCTCGCTGCGGGCGCGGGATTCGGCCTCAAGGCGCGCGATATGTTCGCTCTGGGCAATCTCGGCCTCGCGTTCCGCGCGTTGCACCTCCAGCCGCTTGTTGTGCTGCGCCAACCGGCTCTCGCTGATGGCTATCTCGGCTTCGGTTTCCACCTTGACCCGCGTCTTGCGCTGTTCGGCTACCAGTTCCGCCAAACGGCGCATCCCTTGCGCATTGAAGGCATTGCTTTCATTGTGTTGCGTCAGGTCACTCTGGTCCACGGCGACCAGCGAGGCGGACACCAGCACCAGCCCCAGCCGCTCGGCATGAGTTCCCACAAGGCGCGCCACCTCTTCGGTATAGCCCGCCCGATCCAGGTGGATGTCGGTCAACCCGCGCTTGGCCGCGGCGTTTTGCATGGCGTTGGCCAGTTGTCCCGCCAGAACCTCATGCACCGCATCGCCACCACCACGCGCAATTCGGCGGCCAAGCGCCTGCGCCGCCGTTGCGACCCCTTTCTCGCTGGGATCGACATAAAACTCGAATTCCATCTCTACATCGGCGCGCAACTGGTCTTGCGTCATGAGCGCGTCACGACCGCTGCGCGAGGTTGTGAACGAGATCGTTCCCATGGATACGCGCTGCACCTGGTGCAGGATCGGCAGGGCCAGGCATCCGCCATCCAGCACAACGCGCCGTCCGCCCATCCCCGTCCGCACGAGCGCCGTCTCCAGCGTGGCCTTGGCGTAGTAACGATGCAAAAACCAGATGCCGATCAGAATGACGGCGGCCAGAGCAAGCAGAGATAGAAACCAGATCAAGGCCAGATCCCCCAAATGTAACAGGTGATGCCGCCAGCCCGGCGACGACTAAGTCCGTTACGCTTGAGGATTGGAAATTTTCATTTCCATTTCAAGTAAAATATTTTCCTTTTCAATTAATAATGACAAGTCATTGTTTACATGCGCTTTATTACGGAAAACTGCATACCATCCGCGCGGGCAAGGTAGATCGGTGTACGCATCACGCCCTCGCCAGGGGTTCGTTCGCGCCGCGCACTTCGATAATCGAGGGCGCGCGGAATCGCCAATCCCGGTTCACGCCAATCGGTGGCGTCATGCCCGATAAGACCGGCAAGGAAATGCATGCCCTCATAGGTCGATTGACCGATCGCATTGAGCACTGGCGCATGTTCACCATGAAGACTGTAGTATTTCTCCTTGAAGGCCCCGTTCGCCTCGGTCGGCAAGGCGCCGAAATACGATGCCGCCGAAAACAGGCGCTTGAGGTTCTGGCTTCCACTGGCCAGCAAACCGTTTTCCTCGACGGCGCAGGACAGGCGCACGATCCGGCTGTCCAAACCCGCCATTCCGAAGGCCCGATTGAATGCCACCGCATCCTGCCCGACGAGTGAGATCAGAACCGCCTCGGCGCCGGATGACGCGATCTCATCCACGTGGCGGCCCATATCACGCAGGCCGAAGGGCAGGTACCGCTCGAACACGAGATTTGCGGACATCGCGCGCAGCTTTGTCTTGGCAAAGGCATGGGAGCTGCGCGGCCAGACATAGTCATTGCCGATAAGCGCCCAACTCCGCGGTCTGAATTGCGCTTGCAGGTATTGCATGGCCGGACCAAGCTGCGCGTCCGGGGTTTCACCGATGGCAAATATCCCCGCAGTTTGTTCACCACCTTCATAGAGCGGGGTATAGATATACGGAACGCGTTGACCGACGACCTTGCTCAGCCGCTGACGCACTGCGCTGATATGCATCCCGACGATGGCATCGATCGCGCCGGCCTCGATCAATTCGTGCACCACCACTTCTACTGGCGTGTGTGCCTCAAGAGCCGCGTCAACCATGATCAATTCAACCTTGCGGCCGGCTATCCCATCAGCGCGATTGAGTTCCCCGACCGCGACCTGCGCACTGGAAATGCAAGACGGTGCCCACAGCCCGGCCGACCCGCACAGCGGGATCAAAAGCGCCACACGATAGGTTCGTGCCGCTCCCCGCATCGGGCGGTCGCCGATTTCCGGCACCTCCGTGGGAAAAAGCACTTCACCCATACAAGAGGTCATTCTGCCAAGCCTTGCACAATTGTCAGATCAATTCACAACACTGCATTTGAATTTACTTTCCAAGTCAACTATTAATTGGATGAGCAAGTTATAGCGGGTTTCGCAATGGAACAGATTTCAACACCGATGGATTCTTACATCTCTTACATGCTGGCCG
The DNA here is from genome assembly GCA_964580265.1 of uncultured Rhodobacterales bacterium. GTDB lineage: Bacteria > Pseudomonadota > Alphaproteobacteria > Rhodobacterales > Rhodobacteraceae > Sediminimonas. The sequence goes on from CAZOKA010000016.1 coordinate 12,050, forward strand.
CGGCGCACCGGGCCGTGCACCAGACACTCACCGCGCGGTTGAAGGAACATGGAATGCAGGTTGAGACCTGGCGCATTCTTGAAACGCTCGACAGTGAAAGCCAACTGACCATGGGCGAGTTGGCCCGGATCGTCCTGATGAACCCGCCGACATTGACCAAGCTGGTAGACAGGATGGTGGCGCAAGGCCTCGTTCACCGTCAGATCGCCACATCGGATCAACGCAAGGTCAACCTGCTGCTGACCGATCTGGGCCGCAAGCGCATGACCGAAATCCGACAGCTTGTCCGCCTGCAGGATCGTGAAATCCTTGCACAATTCGATACTCAGCAAGTTGAAACGCTCAACCGCGTCCTGCGCGACCTCTCCGGCTCCGCCGACTGAGGCACTGCTTTATTACTGCTCTTCTCCCCCGACGGTCGGCGTCGCACTTACCCATCACGGCACGCAATCCTGTCATAAGGGCATCGAGCAACCGCGGGGCGCGCTTGTGCCGCCTCCCCGCTTGGGCGAGCAAGGTAACCCGGTCGGGCTGATCGCCTGCGGCGGCATGACGCATTTCTCTTTCATCAAGAAAGGCGCATATGCGTTTTGATTGATGAAAGGGGCGGTAATGCAGGAATTTCTGATAGCCATCGCTGATCCGACGCGCCGCGCCGCGCTGAGCATCATTTGGTCAGGGGGAGAGCATTGCGTCTGTGAGCTGATGGCGCGGCTGGACGCCAGCCAGAGCCGGATGTCGCGGCACATGAAGATCCTAGGGCAGGCAGGGTTGGTCGTCAGCAGGCGGGATGCGCAATGGGTACGCTATCGCCGCAACCCTGACCTCGCCCCCGAATATGCGGCCATCGTTGACTCCGTAATGGCCGCGCAACGCAAAACCAACCCGGAGGTCGCATGACAACCGAAACACAGCAGGCCCCACCCCGAGGCGCGCCGGACTGGCTCTGGTATGCAGGTTTGCCGGTTGCAGGGCTGATCTGGTATGTCCTTTATGGCCAGCTCATCCAGTTTTCAGAGTGGGTGACGTCGCTGTTCCCCGTCCCGCGTGACAGCCACACCGGCGAGGCGATCGCTTTCTTCGTCTACGATGTGCCCAAGGTGCTGTTGCTGCTCACTGCCATCGTTTTCGTCACCGGCGTGCTGCGCAGCTGGTTCAGCCCCGAAAAAACCCGCGCGATCCTCGCCGGCAAGCGCGAGATCATCGGTTACCCGCTGGCTGCTCTGCTGGGCGTGTTCACGCCGTTCTGTTCCTGCTCGTCGGTGCCGCTGTTCATCGGGTTCGTTTCAGCCGGAATACCGCTGGGTGTCACGTTTTCCTTCCTGATCGCGGGGCCTATGGTCGGACCCGTGGGGCTGGGCCTGCTGTATGGTTTGCTCGGCTGGGAAATCGCCACGATCTACCTTGCCTTCGGCTTCACCATCGCCACCGTCGCGGGCTGGGTGCTGGGCCGTTTCGGGTTGGAGCGATACCTGCAGGACTGGGTGCGCGACCTGAACGCCGGGCCAGTGGGTGACCTGCCCGAGGAGCGACTGACATTCGTCGATCGGCTGAAGATCGGGCTTGAGCAGGTTCGCGAAATCGTCGGCAAGGTCTGGATCTGGGTGGTCGTCGGCATTTCCATAGGCGCGCTCATTCACGGCTATGTGCCCGAAGCGATGATGCTGCGCATCATGGGCGGCGAGGCGTGGTGGTCGGTTCCGGCGGCAGTGGTCGTGGGCGTGCCGATGTATACCAATGCCGCCGGCGTCATCCCCATAGTCGAGGCGCTGCTGGGCAAGGGCGCGGCGCTCGGCACGACGCTGGCCTTCATGATGAGCGTCATCGCGCTTTCCCTGCCCGAGATGATCATTCTCAAGCAGGTGCTGACCTATCGCCTGATCGGCATCTTCATCGTCGTCGTGTCGGCGGGCATCCTCGCCACCGGCTTTCTGTTCAACATCGTCATGTGAGCCATCCCGGCGCACAACCCATCACCCCAAAAAGGACAAGACATGAAGAATATCAAGGTCTACGGCCCCGGCTGCAAGCGCTGCGAGGCCACCGAGAAAATGGTCAGGGACGCCGCTGAAAAACTGAACATCGATGTGGAGATCGAAAAGATCACCGATCAGAAATCCATCGCCATGGCCGGCGTCATGTCTACCCCCGGTGTGGCGGTCGATGGCAAGCTGGTCCATGCAGGTGGCCTGCCGGATGAGGCGAAGCTGCAAGGATGGTTGACCGCCTGATGCGAGGGTTTCACCGGCGCGGTCAGTCCGCTCTTCGGCGCGCGAGTTCGCGGTACAGCGCCTCGCGCGTCACGCCCAGGTCCGCCGCCACGTCCTGCCAGGCGCCTTTTGCGGGCAGCACATTGCCTGCATCAAGCCAGGCATCAAGCCGGTCGCAGAGCTTTGGCAACGTGCGGATCTCGGCGCGCTGGCGCGCGGCCTGCATCCCGCGCGCCAGTCGCGCCGCCCAGCTTGCGGCAAGATCGGGGTTCCGCGCCAAATCGGACAGAAAGCGCGACCGTGGCAAGGCCGCCAGCACCGTGTTCGTCACCGCGACCGCGTCACAGTGATAAACGTCTGAGTAGGCCGAGGCCTCGGCCAGAATGTCATCTGGTTCCGCGGCCTGAAGGATCAGCCGCGCCCCCGTGGCCGTGTGGCGAACAAGGTGAACCGACCCGCTGCGAACCAGGAAAATCTCGGTAACCGCGGTATTGGCGGCGAAAAGCGGCGCGCCGGCCGCAAGACGGAGCGTTCTGGTCGTTGCGAAAAGGGTGAGTAAATCCGACTGCATGATTGAAATCATATGCACCCAGGTTGCCCGCTGCAACAAAGGACGAAATCGAAAACGCGAGGACACCATGATTCGAACTGCCATGATATTGACCACTCTCCTGTTGCCCGCCCTGTCGCAGGCACAGGATCTGACCGCACATGGCGATCTAAGGCACTTGGGCGCGCATGACATGCAGCAAACAAGCACCCCCGCGCCGCGCGAAGGTGGGCAATCGGCCTTTGCCGCCATTCAGGAAATCGTGGCCCTGTTGATGGCCGACCCCGACACCGACTGGACCCGCGTCGATATCGAGGCCCTTCGCCAGCACCTGATCGACATGGACAACGTCACCTTGCGCGCTCATGTGGAGACACAGGTAACAGACGGCGGCGCCAGGTTTGTCGTCACCTCCGACGTGCCCGCCGTGACCGCCTCTATCCGGACGATGGTCCCGGCCCATGTTGCAACCATGAACGGTGTGGAAGGATGGCGGATGCAATCCACCGAGGTTCCCGGCGGCGCGCGCCTGACGGTGACCGGCACAGATGCAGAGCGCATCCGCGCACTTGGGTTCATCGGGCAGATGACGGTAGGGATGCACCACCAGGAACACCATTTGGCGCTGGCCAGGGGTAGCAACCCGCACAATCACTGAACACAAAAGGACATTCCATGAAAAGATACGCAATTGCGCTTGCAGGCGCCTTCCTTGTCGCCACCCCCGCAGCGGGCGATCCCCTCGCGATTCAGCCCGTTACCGACGGTGTCTGGGCCATTGTCGGCGAGACCGAGCAGCGCAGCCCCGAAAACCTTGCCAATAATGCCACTTTCGGCGTGGTGGTCACCGACGCGGGTGTCGTGCTGATCGATCCGGGCGGATCATGGAAGGGGGCCAAGATGATCGACACCGCCATTGACACGATCACCGACAAGCCCGTGACCCATGTCATCAACACTGGCGGGCAGGATCACCGCTGGCTTGGCAACGGATACTGGCAGGCGCAGGGCGCGACCGTGATCGCGTCCGAGGCGGCGGTTGCCGATCACGAGGATCGCGGCTCGATGCAGATGACGGCACTGGCGCAACTGATCGGCGACGCGCTTGACGGAACCGCGCCATCCTATGCCGATGTGACCTTCGATACCGATCATGTGCTTGAACTCGGTGGCGTGACCTTCGAGATCATGCATCGCGGCCAGGCGCACACGCCCGGCGACAGTTTCGTCTGGCTGAAAGATCGCAGCGTGATGTTCACCGGGGACATCGTCTATGTCCAGCGCATACTGGGGGTCGGCAGCCAATCCAATGTTCGGAGCTGGATCAAGGCCTTCGAAGCGATGGCGGCATATGCCCCCGCCCATGTTGTGCCGGGGCACGGCCCTGCCACGACGCTTGAGCAGGCACGCCGCGACACCTACGACTACCTGGTGAACCTGCGCACCCGGATCGGCGCCCTGATAGACGAGGGTGGCGACATCATGCAGGCACCGAAGGTGGACCAGACGGCCTTTTCCTATTTGGCGCAGTTCGACAGCCTCGCAGGGCGCAACGCGCAAACCACCTATGAACAGATGGAGTGGGAATAGTGGCTGGTATCATCCACGCATGACAGGCTAGTGTTCCACACCTGACACAAGTCACCGGGTGGAGATCTTGCCTGCCACGCCGAAAGGGGCATGATGGCCTGAAGCGGACGTTGAGGCTTGGCATCAATGCGCGGAATCAAGGCGCGTAGC
>CAZOKA010000017.1:0-16381 GCA_964580265.1 uncultured Rhodobacterales bacterium
TGCGCTCCCACAGTGAAACACCGCGGCCTAGGCCTCAATCCACGCACTCAGATGCCCGATATCGGGCAGCACCGTGTCGGCCCACGGCGCCAGGTCTGCATGGCTCGCGGGGCCGGTCAGAACGCCCACCGTCTGCATCCCCGCCGCCCGCCCGGCGATCAGGTCATGGGGGCTGTCCCCCACCATCGCCACCCGCCCCGGCCGCAGCCCCGTCGCCGCCGCGAAGGCCAGCAACGGCCCCGGTTCGGGCTTGGCCCCGTGGCCGCTGTCAAAGCCGGCGACAAACTCGAAATGGGCCGCCACCCCGGCGCTTTCCAGGTGGGCATGAGCCCCAAACTCGGTATCGTTCGTCATCACCCCCAGCCGCAGCCCCCGCCCCGCCAGCCCGCTCAGAAACGGCGCCAGCGGCACCGCGGGGGCCAGCGGCGCTCGGGCCGCCGTGATCATCAGGTGCTGTTCCACCTCATCCACGTCCCGCCCAGGCAGGACCGAGCACAACAGCTCCGCAGCCTCCCGGTTGGTTCCGGCGATGATCGGGCTTTCAGGATTGAACCGCCGCGCCTCCAGGTCATAGCAAGCCGCCCCCGCGATAGCCCTTGCCAGCCCCGCATCGCCTCCTGAAAGCGTCTCGATCACATCCGCGACCCAGACGTCCCACGTGGCGCGAAAATCGAATAGAGTGCCGTCCTTGTCGAATAGAATGCCATCCACTTTCATCGCCGACCACTCCATCCGACCGTATTGTCCCGCGCCCGCAAATTGACGCCACACGCCCCCCTTGGCAAGTGACTTTCAGTTGACTTTGGCCGCACGATCCTGTGCCGTATGGTCATGAACGGAACAGGTCCATATCGGCTTCAGGAGAGCCTCGGCTATCAGCTTTCGATCGCCGCCCGCCTGCAAGAGCGGCGGCTCGATGAAAAACTCAAGACGCTGGGACTGACCCGCACCAGTTGGTGTATCCTTCTTGCCGTCGGCAACGAGGGGCTAAGCCAGCCCTCGGATATTGCCGGTTTCGTTGGCGTGGACCGCACCGCAACCTCGCGCGCGCTGAGGCAGATGGAGGCGCAGGGCCTCCTGGCCCGAAAATCGGGAACTGGGGATCGCCGCACGCGGCGTGTTGAACTAACGGATCTGGGCCGCGACCGGATCGCGCGCGCCACCCCCCACGCACGCGAAAATGCCGACAAGCTATCGGCAGCCCTTACCCCCGAGGAAGAGGCCGAGCTGATGCGCCTGCTGGGAAAATTGCGGCAAGCCGAGAATATCGTGCTCAAGACACTCTAGGGTCTGGCCCCTGGCTCAGGTCCAGTTGATCTGCACCCCACCCGGCAGCGCACCCCGCGCCGACATGGGCCGATCATAGGGCGCCCCGACGCTATCGCAGAACGCGACGACCCAAGCGTCATCCAACATGAGAAAATCCAGCACCGACGCCAGGAATACAGGATCGCCAGCATTGCCGCGCAAGTCGTCCGCACCGACCCCTGTCGCCCCCATGAAGACCGGCAACAGCTCCTCGTTTCCAAGCAACCAGCCAAGCGCCTGAAGCGCAAAGGTTTCGGCATTTTCCGAAGAATGCGTCATATTTTACCCGTTCTGGAAAGGAATCCTTAACCTATCCCATGAATTTTGGAGGACACAAGACCGCAATGACCGAAACGGAGTCCGCGCGCCATGCCGGGGAATGTTCTGATCGTGGATGACGTCGCAACCAACAGGATCATCCTGCGGGTGAAACTGGCGGCTGCGTATTACAAGGTCACTCAAGTACGAAACGGGCACCAGGCGCTGGAGCACCTCAAGACACACCAGCCCGATCTCGTTTTCGTAGCCAGTCACCTGCCGGACATGACGGGACTAGACCTGTGCCGCACAATCAAAGGACGCACGCCGGGCCGCCGCATGCCGATCCTGCTCACCTCGCGGCAGGTGAATTCGGCGCTTCGCATTGCCGCCTTGCGCGCCGGTGCCGTCGAGGTCATGTCGCTGCCATTGGATGACGGTCTGCTACAAGCGCGCCTGCGCGGCCTGATGCGCAACCATGAAACAGCCGAAGAACAATATCTGCGTGATGAAACGACCAGCGCACTTTGTTTCGCCGACGCCGCGCAGTCCTACGCGCCGCCGGCGCGCATAGCCCTGATCGGTCCGAGCCTGGACAGGGCAGAGGCATTTCGCAACCGTCTGCCGCGACGCAGGCGCGCGCATGTCGCCTGTCACACAGGCGCAAGTTTCTGGAAAACGGTATCTGGCAATCTCGCCCCGGATATCTGCGTGGTGATTATCGAGGCGCGAGCGCCCACCAAGGGGTTACGTCTTCTGGCAGGATTGCGGGCATTGCCCGGCACTCGCCATGCCGCGATTTTGGCAGTGCTTGAGGGACCGGCCCCACAAAGCGGCGCCGACGCCCTGGACCTGGGCGCAAGCGACCTGGTTGGCGAAGACGCCGAACCCGATGAAATCACTCTGCGGCTGGACAATCTCTTCGCACAGAAACTCATGGCTGATCGGTTGCGCCTGAGCGTGAAGAACGGGCTGCGGGCGGCTCTGATCGATCCGCTGACCGGTCTCTACAATCGGCGCTATGCTATGCCGCACCTGGCGCACATGTCAGAAGTCGCCGTCGGAAGTGGGCGTCAACTGGCCATCATGGTGGCCGATCTGGACCATTTCAAGACGATCAACGACAGGTTTGGCCACGCCGCCGGAGATGCCGTGTTGCGCGACGTGGCGCAGCGCCTGTGCGACAATCTGCGGACGGTGGACCTGGTGGCGCGAATCGGTGGCGAAGAGTTTCTGGTCGCAATGCCAGACACCGACCGGCGCCACGCGCAGGCAACGGCGCGCCACCTGTGCCAGGTGATCAGCGCGCGCGCCTTCACGGCGCCTGGCGCCAAGACGGCATTTCCCGTCACCATGTCCGTGGGGGTGGCAATGAGCGCCGACGCCGGGAACGCGACACCGATCGATGAGCTGCTGGACCAGGCCGATCGCGCGCTTTATGGTGCCAAGTCCTGCGGACGTAACCAGGTCACATTGAGTCTGACCGCCGCCTGAAAACCAACCCGGCCAGCTTCTGCAAACTCAAGGTCGGGCAGGCGTGCGATCACGATGTCGCGCGATGGCCTCTTGTAACCGATCAGCATAGGCCGCGCGCTCCCGCGCTGTCATCTCGGCCAAACGCTCTTGTATATGGCGCTGTCCCATTTTTTGCCGTGCAAGCCCGGCTTCCATCTGGCGCGCCATGATCTCGCGCACTGCTTGCGGATCATAAGGCGTGGCCCGCAGGGCGCGCAGCATCTTCTCGAATTCGGCGCGAACGCGCTCAGATCGGCGAGGGCTGACCTCGGGCCTATCCTGCGCGTGCATGGCGCGCCAAATCGCGCGCCGGTCCTCGCGATCCAGGGCTCGCACATAGGCACTACCGATCCGCTCAGCGGCAACCCGGTGATGATCACCACCGCCCCATGGACCGTGGCGCAACACCGCACCAACAACCACACCCGCCACCGCCAGGTTAATGGCAAGCGATATTACCAGCACGACCTTCATCCAACGGGGCGCCGTGCGCTTCTGGAGGGGTTCAGCATCAGACATCGTTCAATCCTTCCATGCCCGCCAGGCTCTCGTCGAACTCGAATCCCGGCATCAGGTCAACCACGTAGGTCTGTGTCGCATCGCCCAGCACCTCGGCGCCAAGCGTGCTCAGTGCGGCGGGGGGATACGCGCCCAGCCACACCCCCGCCAGCGTTGCCGCCGCCAGACTTGCACCCGCGGGCCAGCCCCCAAGCACCGCCATCGCACGCGACCAGACAGGCCTGCCATGCGCAGGCCGCGCGCGTCCGCGCGCAACTGCCGCGGCTTTGTCTTGCGCGGCATGGGCATCTTCCAGAACTCGAGCCATCAGGGCATCCGAAGGGACGGGCGTCTGCTTGCGGGCCGCTTCGAAAAAGGCCTCAAGCCCGGTATCTTCTTTGTCATGTTCAGTCATCGCCAAACCCTAATTCGTCGCGCCTGCCAGCCAGGGCCGCGCTCAGCGCTTTCTTGCCACGGGCAATCAGACTTTCGACCGCCTCGGTGCTTATGTCCATGATCCCGGCAATTTCGGGATTGCCAAGACCTTCGATATGACGCAGCACCACCGCCTGCCGCTGCCGATCCGGCAAGGCGTCCAGCGCCGCGTTCAAGGCCATGATGCGCTGGCGCTCCTCGATCCCCGACAGTACTCCCGGCGCCTCGTCCTGCGGCTCGGCCACGTCATCCAGCGCCACAGCCCGCATCTTGCGCCGCCGGTCAGTGCACAGGTTCGCCACCACGCGATAGAGCCATGTCGTCACGCGCGCCTCGCCCTGCCGCCATTCGGGCGCGATACGCCACAGACGCAGCATCGCCTCTTGCGCAACGTCCTCGGCCTCGGCCCGGTCGCCCCCCAATAGGCGCAACGCATGACCAAAGACGCGCGGCGTAAGCCGCTGCGTCAGAACGCGCGCCGCGTCTGCATCGCCACCGGCGAACAGGATCAGCAGGGCATCGTCCGACACCTCGCCGAGGGCATCAAAGGGCATATCCATCGTCCTTTTGCCGTATCCTTTCGCCACGGGATGGGCAATCGTATCTTGCCTGTCCCCGGCCAGCATGTTGCCGTAGGCTGGCCGGGGACAAGTATGTTCAGCGGTTGCAATCCTGTCGCATTCCGCCACCCATCTTGCCGTCCATGCGATGGTGGTAGCGCTTTCCGCCATATCCTCCGCGCGACATCGGTGCGCTGTCGAACTCCTCCTTGGAAATGGCCCCGTCGCCGTCGGTATCGAAACGGGCCATCATCCGCCCCTCGGGCGTGGGCGACCCCATCTCGTCCGCCGACAAGACACCGTCGCCATTGGCATCGCGCACCGTGATCATGCGCTGCGCACGGGCCTCCATGCGGGCCTGCATCCGCTCTGCCATCTGCGCGGCCATTTCCTCGGCGGTCAGGGTGCCGTCGCCATTGGTGTCGGCCTTGTCAAAGCGCGCCTCGATGCCGGCGGTGATCTCCTCTCGGGTAACCGTGCCATCACCGTTCGCGTCGATCTCGTCGAATTGCATCATCGGCGCATGCGCCCCCTTCATCATACCTTTGCCCTGTCCGGCCGCCCAAACGGCGGTGCCGCCAAGGGCCAGAGCGGCGATTGCGCTCAGCATCAGTGCACGTGTCATCTGCATCTCTCCTATATGTGTTTCGGCGCCTTGCGCCGCATGTCCAAGCCCCTTCATGCGTAGCTTGTGATAGGTTCAACGCGGCACGCCCGGTTTTCCGTCGCGGCCGCGCTGCAGGCTCACGGCTTCGTGATCACAGGAACAGGCGCGCCTCGCGACATCACGACGCAAGACAGGGCAAAGGGGTTTCTCTCGGGTCGGATTTGACCGATAACGTGGTCTTGCACATGTTAAGAGGCCCCGACATGACTGACCATCAGCACGATGCGCAAACGCGCGCCGTCAAGCCCGCGATGTGGAACGGGTGGCGCCGGAAATGCCCCAACTGCGGAAATGGCCCGCTTCTGAGCGGATACCTGAGCGTGCGCGACACTTGTCCGGTATGCCGCGAGGAACTGCACCACCAGCGCGCCGACGATGGCCCGGCGTATCTGACCATCCTGATCGTGGGGCACCTGATGGCGCCGCTGCTGCTGATCGTGTTCGAGGCGTGGCGCCCCGAGCCGATGGTCCTGTTCACCATCTTCGCTATTGGCACGGTTGCGCTGTCGCTATACCTATTGCCCCGACTGAAAGGGGCGATGATCGGGTTGCAATGGGCCAAGCGCATGCACGGGTTCGCAAACTCCGCATGAGCCCGGTATCGCAGAGGCCCCGATGACACCTGACAAAAGCGCAATCCGCAACGCCGCCACGGTGATCGTCCTGCGCGACCGGATGCGCGATCCGCATGTCCTGATGGGGCAGCGCGGCGCAGGGGCCGCGTTCATGCCGAACAAGTTCGTCTTTCCCGGCGGCGCCGTGGATGCGGGCGACACCGATGTTCCGCTGGCCACGCCGCTACCGCAGGTTTGCCGCGACCGCCTGGCCGAGGATTCGGCGCCCGACCTGGCGCACGCTCTCGCCTGCGCCGCGATCCGGGAGTTGTGGGAGGAAACCGGCCTCGTGCTGGGAACGCCCGGCGAATGGTTCGCGCCGCCGCCCGAGGATTGGCGCAGCTTTGCCGCCACCGGCCATTTGCCGGCGGCGCACCCCCTGCAATTCGTGTTCCGCGCGATCACCCCGCCGGGACGGCCGCGCCGGTTTGACGCGCGGTTTTTCCTGGTGGACGCCGATGAGGTGGCCAGCGACCTGGACGATTTCGATGCTGCCTGCGATGAGCTTTCTCACCTGCAATGGATCGCCCTGCCCCGCGTGCGCGAGTTTGACCTGCCATTCATCACCGAGGTGGTCCTGGCCGAGGTCGCCGCCCGCGCCCATGATCCACGCCCGCCCGAGAACGTACCGTTTTTTCGCAACGACGACGAAGAAAGCCTGTTCCTGCGGCTCAAGGGTTATCGCCCAACCGAATGATCCGTGCGGCTCAGCCCAGCCAGACCAGCGCGATAATGCTGCCGGTCAACAGGGCGATGCCGCCGGCCTCGCGCGGTGTAACCCGTTCGCGGAAAATCAGCACGGACGCAAGCAGCGAAAATATCACCTCGACCTGCCCCACGGCAAAGACAAGCGCGGCGTTTTGCAAGGTGAAGGCGGTGAACCAGCACAGGCTGCCCGCCAGGCCCGCCAACCCGATCCAGACGGCACCGCGCCATGCGCCTGCCACACGCGCCAGCTGCCCCGGCTCTCGCCACGCCAGCCAGGCCGACATGGCCACCGTCTGCGACAGCGTCACCGCCGCCAGCGTCAACACCGCGCGCAGCAGCGCGTCATCGCTGTCCACCTGCAAGGTCGCGCCGCGGTAGCATACAGCCGACACCGCAAATAGCGCCCCCGACAACAGGCCAAGACCCGCGCTTGGATTGAAGAACCGGCGCAAGCGCCCGCCGGTACCTGATGGCAGTTCCGACAGGGCCAGCACCCCGATCAGGCCCAGCACGATCGCGCCGACGGCTGGCGCCGACACCCGGTCGCCCAGCACCAGCAGCCCTACCAGCGCGGTCTGAACGACCTCGGTTTTCTTGAACGTGATGCCTACGGCGAAGTTGCGCCGCGCAAACAAGGCCACGACGCACCACGTCGCACCGATCTGCGCGCCGCCGCCGATCAGCGCATAAGCCCAGAACCCCGGCCCCAAGCCCGGCATCGGTGCCCCGCCAAGCGCCAGCACCGCCAGCACCGCAACAAAGGGCGCCGAGTAGACGAACCGTGCGAAGGTTGCCCCGCCCGCCGACAGCGCCCCCATGCTCAGCCGCTTTTGCAGAACAAAGCGCAATGTCTGGAACGCGGCGGCCGCGATCGATAGGTAAATCCAGGTCATGCGCGCGCTTATCGCGCCAAATCAGCGCCTGCGCCAGAGCGGATGCGGCACCGGGTCCTTGGCACGCCAGAAATAGCGCCGGAACACCTCGCCGTAGGATCGGTAGGCGTACCCTTCGTTGCGCGACAGGTAGCGCGCCCGGTTCCCGAAATAGAGCGCGGGCAGGCGATACCACGGCACCCGCGGGTGCATGTGGTGGACCACGTGCAGGTTGTTGTTGAGAAAGATCAGCGACAGCGGCCCGCGATCCTCGATGATCACGGTACGCCCGCGCGCGCGCTCATGCGCCTGATGCTCAAGGAACGTGCGAATCTTCAGGATCGACAACCCGCCATAGGCGCCAAGGACATAGGCCCAAACCGGAATTTGCGCCACCGCCCAGAGCCACCACACCACCGGCAGCAGCGCCGGGATATGCCACAGCCACCCCGCCAAGACACGCCGATCGCCTGCGCGGATGGCCCGCCAATCCGACGCCATGAACGCGATCTGCCCCACCAGCGGGCCCATCAGCAGCCGCCCCGCCAACGTGTTGTTGACAGTCAGCACCGCCTGCGTCGGTCGGGACAGCCCGGCCCAGACCTCAGGATCAAGATAATTGCTTTCTGGGTCGTCGTAGGGGTCGGTCAGGATCGCATCGACATGGTGCGCAAGATGCGTGTCGCGGAACCGCAGGTAAGGCACACAGAGTGTCAGCGCCGGAAACACCAGCGCCGCGTTGAGCCGCCCGGATCGGAACGGATGCCCGTGGATCACCTCGTGACTGAGCGAGGAATGCAACGCCACCGCCAACATGGTCAGCGCGATGCCAGCAGGCAGGAACCATCCCGCCACCCAGGTGGTTGCCAGCACCCACAGCCCATAGCACAGCACCAACAGGCCCAAGGTCGGCCATTCAACACCCTGGGGCGCGCGGCGAGGATCAGACATGTCGCCGCCCCCAGCCGATGCGCGTCCAGACCCGCTCGTATATCACGTACATGGTCAACCCGACGGCGGTATTGACAACCGCCATGGCCCCGCCGACGGCCGCCGATCCAGTCAGAATGAGCCCCACGAGGCCCATCGTGATCAAACCGATAGCATTCCATACAAGAGCTTTCACAAGCGTGCGCGCTCGCGTTTCCATAACACCTCCAATTTGCTTTAGAGTACGGGAACAATACCCGCGAATGGCGCGCAGCGTGAATTCTGAATATGATTAACAAAACTCCACATCTGTGATATTTGTCATCCCATGAGAGAAATAATCGACAAACGTTTGCGTGCCTCGCAGTTCCGGCAACGCCTCGCTACCGCTATGCGCGACAAGGACACCAGCCAAAGCCACCTTGCCCGCGTGGTGGGCGTAGATCGCTCGACCATATCGCAACTCCTGAAGGGGACGGGCGCGCGCCTGCCCAATGCGCAAGTGGTGGGCGAATGCGCCGCCGCGCTCGGTGTTTCGGCCGATTGGCTGCTATCCCTGTCGGACCGGCCCGAAAGCGCGGCAGATATGCTGGCCAGCACGCTCAAGCTGACCGAGGCGCCGCGCGCCCTCGTCGATCAGCAGATCTTCGACTGGCACAAGGAGGCGGCCGGCTACAAGATCCGGCACGTCCCCGCGGCCCTTCCCGACATGCTCAAGACCCAAGCCATGCTGGAATGGGAGTATTCGCCCCACCTCGGCCGCACCGCCAGTCAGGCCGTCGGCGCCAGCCAGGACCGCCTGACATGGATGCGCGGCTCGTCCTCGGATTACGAAATCGCGTTCCCCGTGCACGAAATGGAGGGATTCGTCAGCGCGACGGGCTACTACGCCGGTCTGTCGCGCGAATTGCGGCTGGAACAGATCGACCGCTTTCTTGAGCTGCACGAACAGTTCTACCCGCGCCTGCGTGTCTACCTGTTCGATGCGCGACGGGTCTTTTCCTCTCCGGTGACGATCTTCGGGCCGCTGCTGGCGGTGCTGTATGTCGGGCGCAACTACGTGGCCTTCCGCGACAACGAGCGGGTGCAAGCCTTTACCGCCCATTTCGACGGGCTGGTGCGCGAGGCATCGATCACGGCGCGCGGGTTGAGCGATCACCTGCAAGCCCTGCGCGACACGATCGCCTGATCACCCGGGCTGCGGCGCCTGCCCCACGGCGCGCCCGCCCCGCGGGGGCGCGGGCAGATCGGCCTGCGCCGCCGCGATCCGCGATAGCGCACCCTGCATCGCGGGCGGCATTTCACAGGCCCGCCGCGTATCCAGTGCGACATGGATCAACATATGCTCGCCAGTCGCCAAAAGGCGCGTGCCCGAATGCATCTCGTGCCACAGGTGCATCTTGCGGGGCCCGGCCATCAGCACCCGGCTCGTCACCGTGATCGGCGACCCAAGGCGCGCCTCCGAGACGTGACAAAGGTGGCTTTCAGCGGTGAAAAAGCTGTGGCCCGCCTCGATATAGGCGCGATCGCAGCCAACCAGTTCCATCATTCGATCGGTTGCGTGGCCGAACGCCTCGAGATAGCGCGCCTCGGTCATGTGACCGTTGAAATCCAGCCAATCAGGCGGGACCGCGCGGCAGACCGTCAGAATGGGGCGCGACAGGTCCGCGATATTGTCAAGGTTCCGGGCCAACCCGGCATCAACCTCGCGCGCGGCATCATGCGCGTTCTGGACCGCGCCCGCGCCCCAGCCCTGATCGGCCTGCATGCGGATCATGCCAGACAGGTTCACGTCGCGCTGCCGCTCAAGCGCGCGCAGCGACATGTGCCCCGATTGCGCATCCGATTGCGCCGCGATCACCGCCGCCAACTCGTCCGTCATCTCCGGCACGTCCATCAGGCGCGTCCATGGCCATTTGAGCGCCGGTCCGAACTGCGCGATGAAATGCTTCATCCCCGCCTCGCCGCCCGCGATGCGGTAGGTCTCGAACAGGCCCATTTGCGCCCATCTCAGCCCGAAGCCAAGCCGTATCGCATCGTCGATCTCTTCGGTGGTGGCGACGCCGTCGCTCACTAGCCAAAGCGCCTCGCGCCACACCGCCTCAAGCAGGCGATCGGCGATATGCGCATCGATCTCGGCGCGCGGTTGCAGCGGATGCATGCCCAACTCGCGCAGGGTGTCCGCCGCCCGCGCCACCATGTCGGCGGGGTTTTGCGGGCTGGCCACCAACTCGACCAACGGCAACAGGTAAACCGGGTTGAAAGGGTGCGTGACGACGATCTGCTCGGGCCGCGTGGCGCAGCCCTGCAACTGCGACGGGCGAAACCCCGACGTGGACGAGCCGATCACCGCCCCCGCGTCGCAATGGGCCTGCACCGCCTGGTAAATCTTTTGCTTGAGCGCAAGGCGCTCGGGCACGCTCTCCTGTATCCATTCGGCGCCTTCGACGGCCCCGGGGATCGTCGCGTGCCATGTCAATCGCCCCTCGGGCGGCAGCGCCACGCGACCCAGCCCCGGCAGGGCGCACCGGGCATTTTCCAGAACCTCGGCCAGCTTGCGCTCGGCCTGCGGGTCAGGGTCGAACACGGCCACGTCCCACCCGTTGAGCAGGAACCGCGCCGCCCAACCCCCGCCGATGACACCGCCGCCGATGATCGCTGCGCGACGGCTCATTGCGCAACCGGCGCTTGCTTGCGCAAGTGTAGCTTGTCGCGCACATCGGCCGGACTCATTACCCGCGCGCCCATCCTCTCGACGATGCCAGCCGCACGCTCCACCAGTTGCGCGTTGGTGGCCAGTACGCCCTTGTCCAGGTACAGGTTATCCTCAAGCCCCACGCGCACATGCCCGCCCGCCAGCACGCTGGCGGCGACATAAGCCATCTGGTCGCGGCCAAGCGAAAAGGCGCTGAAATGCCAATCGGGCGGCACGTTGTTCACCATCGCCATGAAGGTGTTCAGATCGTTCGGCGCGCCCCAGGGCACCCCCATGCAAAGCTGCACCAGCGCAGGCGCGTCGAGCACCCCATCGGCCACCAGTTGCCGCGCATGCCACAGGTGGCCGGTGTCAAACGCCTCGATTTCGGGCACAACGCCAAGCGCGGTGATGCGGCGGCCCATCTCCTGCAACATGCCGGGGGTGTTGGTCATCACGTAATCGGCCTCGGCAAAATTCATCGTGCCGCAATCGAGCGTGCAGATCTCGGGGCGGCATGCGGCCACGTGGGCCAAGCGCGCCTCGGCGCCGATCATGTCCGTTCCCTCGGCCAGTGGCAGCGGCGCGTCAGGGCCGGAAAACACCATGTCCCCGCCCATCCCCGCAGTCAGGTTCAGCACCACGTCCACATCCGCCGCGCGGATGCGCTCGGTCACGTCGCGGTAAAGCGCCACATCGCGCGCCGGCGCGCCGGTGTCCGGGTCGCGCACGTGGCAATGTACCACCGCCGCGCCGGCCCTGGCGGCCGCGATCGCGCTATCGGCGATCTGCGCGGGGCTGCGCGGCACGTGCGGGCTGCGGTCCTGCGTGGCGCCCGATCCGGTCACGGCGCAGGTGATGAACACGTCGCGGCTCATGGTCAAAGGCATGGGCAACTCCTGTCGGGATCAATAGGGCATGGGATGCGCACGATGCACCGCGTCGATCGCCTCCAGAACCTCGGGCGAAAGCCTCAGGTCCGCCGCACCAAGCGCATGATCAAGCTGCGCCAGCGTCGTCGCCCCGAAAATGACCGAGGTCATGAAGGGGCGCCCCGCCGCCCACGCCAGCGCCATCTGCACCGGGTCCAACCCGTGATCGCGCGCCAGCGCAAGGTAGGCCGCAACCGCATCGAAGGCGCGCGCGGTCTTGCGCCCGCCCAGTGTTTCATTGAACGTCATGCGCGATCCACCAGGCACTGCGCCATCCTGATACTTGCCGGTCAGCAGCCCCGCCGCCAGCGGCGAGAACGCCAGCAGGCCGACATCCTCGTTCAATGCCACCTCGGCCAGATCGGTATCGAACATGCGGCACAGCAGCGAATATTCGTTCTGGATCGACGCCACCCGGGGCCAGCCCCGCGCATGCGCCGTTGCCGCCCACATCGTGGTGCCCCAGGCGGTCTCATTAGACAGGCCGAAATGGCGGATGTTTCCCTTGTCCACCTGCCTTTGCAGCGCCTCAAGCGCATCCTCCATATGGGCCAGCGTATCGGCGCGATCCTGCCCCGATGGATCATAATGCCAATTCTGCCGGAACATGTAAGACCCGCGATTGGGCCAGTGAAACTGGTACAGGTCGATGCAATCGGTTTGCAGGCGCCTGAGTGACCCTTCGATCGCCTGCGGAATCGTGGCCGAGGAGATCGGCGCACCATCGCGGGCATGTTTCATCCCCTCGCCGGAATGCTTGGTGGCCAGCACGTATTCCCCACGACGCCCCGGATTGGCAGCGTTCCAGTTGCCAATCACCTCTTCTGTGCGGCCCACGGTCTCTGCCGCCACGGGATTGACCGGGTACATTTCCGCGGTATCGACGAAATTGATCCCCCGCTCCAGCGCCATATCCATCTGTGCATGGGCATCGCGCTCCGGGGTCTGGGTGCCCCAAGTCATGGTGCCCAGGCACAATTCGCTGACCGACAGGCCGGTACGGCCAAGGGGGTTGGATTTCATCGCCAATCTCCGTGTTGTTCGCCCGCGCAAGATGAAAGGCCCCCTGCCGAATGGCAAGGGGCCTTCCGCGTGGCACGGCTGTACACTCTGGATCAGGGCCGGATGTACAGATATCCTTCGGATTGCAGCTGCGTGATGCGCACCACGCCGCCCTCATCGCGGCGCACGAAATTCGACAGCAGATCGCTCAGCGACACCGCCTGCGCGTTCATCGTATTGCCGCACGCCTCGAATCTTACTCCGTCGTCCTGCAGCGCCTCAACGCGCGACATGACTTGCGCGCTGGCCTGCATCTCGTGAAACGCCTTTAGCGCGGGACCATGCGCAACCAGCACTATCTCAACATTCTCGGGGCCGCCGACCCCCTTGATATGGTTGGCGATATTGCCCAATGCGAATCCGACCTTGTCGATTTCCGAAACGTGGTAGACCACCTTGTGCTTCTCGGCCGCCTGCGCGGAGCCGATCAGCCCCCCCAACGACAATATCACGGCCATGACTGCGGCATATCTGAGCATATTCTTTCTCCTCCCTGTTTTTCGGCACTTCTGCGCCCGCACCGTTTGCGGCGGAACACTGCGACACCCTGCCACAGTTCCGCAGACATTCATATTCACGAAACCATTTTTGTTAAGGCAGGGGCGTGCACAAAAACGACATCGCGGCAGTCATATCAGGGCTGGCAATCGGCGCCGGTCATGCGATGCTGGCGGCACCATGCGCCTGATCATCTCTTTCGCCGCCCTGTTCCTGTCCGTGATCCTGCTTCAGCTTTCGACCGGGGGCGTGGGGCCGCTCGATGCGCTTTCGGGCGTCGTGCTGAACTTCACCACCGCCGAGATCGGCCTTCTGGGCTCAGCTCACTACGTGGGGTTTTTCATCGGCTGCTGGTGGGCGCCGCGCCTGATGGGTTCGATCGGGCACAGCCGCGCCTTTGCCGCGTTCACCTCGGCCGGTGCGATCGGTCTGATCTCGCACATGCTGGTAATCGACCCGTGGGCCTGGACAGCAATGCGCATCGCCTCGGGGCTGTGCGTGGCAGGCTGCTACACGGTAATCGAGGCATGGCTGCAATCGCGCGTCACCAACGAGACGCGCGGGCGCACGATGGGCAGCTACCGCGTGGTGGACATGGGCGCCTCTCTGGTCGCTCAAATGCTGATCTCGGTGCTCGAGCCGGCCTCCTACGTATCCTACAACCTGCTGGCGCTGCTGTGCTGCGCGGCGCTCCTGCCTGTCACCCTGACCCGCACCGAGCAGCCCGAAACGCCCGAAGCGCCACGCCTGCGCCCGATGCTGGCGATCACCCGCTCGCCGCTGGCGGGCGCGGCGGTGATCGTGGCGGCACTGTCCAGCGCATCGTTCCGCATGGTCGGGCCTGTTTATGGGCAGGGAGTGGGCCTCGCGACCGACCAGATCGCCTACTTTCTGGCCGCGTTCGTCGCCGGCGGCGCGCTGGCACAGATCCCGGTGGGGTGGCTGGCCGATCGTTATGACCGCCGGCACGTGCTGATCTGGCTGTCGGTCGCGGCCATCGGCAGTTGCACCCTGACCGCGCTGACCCATGACCTGAACACAGTGGAAATCCTTCTGACGGCGGGGTTATTCGGGTTGACGACATTTCCGATCTACTCGGTCGCGGCGGCGCATGCGCATGATTATGCGGATGCCTCGGAACGGGTCGAGTTGTCGGCGGCGCTGATGTTCTTCTTCGCGATCGGGGCAATCGCGGCGCCGCTGATGGCGTCGTGGCTGATCGCCGCATTCGGTCCACCCGCCATGTTCGTGATGATCGCGATCGGGCATGGCGTTCTGGTGATATTTGGCGTCTTGCGCATGCGTGCGCGCGGCCCGGCGGACAAACGCACACGCTATATCTGGTCGCCGCGCACCTCGTTCCTGATCGGGCGACTGACGGGGCAGACCCGCGACGACCGATAGCATCACGCGCGCCGCGCGTTCTTACGCTGGAACCACCGCGCGGCATGGTCTAAAGGGGGCCAAACCGGATCGAAGGGCAAGGGCACATGGCACGGCATCTGATCACATCGGCGATTCCCTACATCAACGGGATCAAGCATCTGGGCAACCTGGTGGGTAGCCAGCTCCCCGCCGACCTGTTCGCGCGCTACATGCGCGGGCGCGGGCACGAGGTCTTGTTCCTGTGCTCGACCGACGAGCATGGCACTCCTGCCGAACTGGCCGCGGCCAAAGCGGGCAAGCCGGTGGCCGAATACTGCACCGAAATGCACGCCGTCCAGGCCGAGATCGCGCGCGGGTTCGGCCTGAGCTTCGACCATTTCGGCCGCTCCTCAAGCCCGCAGAACCATCGCCTGACACAGCACTTCGCCGAAACCCTCTACCGCAACGGCCTGATCGAGGAAGTGACCGAACGGCAGGTCTACTCCAACGCCGACGGCCGCTTCCTGCCCGACCGCTATATCGAGGGCACCTGCCCCAACTGCGGCTACGACAAGGCGCGCGGCGATCAGTGCGAAAACTGCACCAAGCAGCTTGACCCGACCGACCTGATCGACCCGCGCAGCGCCATTTCCGGCAGCACCGACCTCGAGGTGCGCGAGACCAAGCACCTCTACCTGCGTCAAAGCCAGATGCGCCAGACGCTGGAGGATTGGATCGATTCCAAGACCGACTGGCCGATCCTGACCACCTCGATCGCCAAGAAATGGCTCAACGATGGCGACGGCCTGCGTGATCGTGGCATCACACGCGACCTGGATTGGGGCATTCCGGTGCGCCATGAGGACGGCAGCGACTGGCCCGGCATGGAAGGCAAGGTGTTCTATGTCTGGTTCGATGCGCCGATCGAATACATCGCCTGCGCCGCCGAATGGGCCGAGGCGCACGGCCTCGACGATGCCGCCTGGCAGCGCTGGTGGCGCACCGACAAGGGCGCCGACGACGTGCGCTACACACAATTCATGGGAAAGGACAACGTGCCCTTTCACACATTGTCATTCCCCGCAACGCTGATGGGCTCGGGCGAGCCGTGGAAGCTGGTCGATTACATCAAGAGCTTCAACTACCTCAACTATGACGGCGGCCAGTTCTCCACCAGCCAGGGGCGCGGCGTATTCATGGACCAGGCGCTGGATATCCTGCCCGCCGATTACTGGCGCTGGTGGCTGCTGTCCCATGCCCCCGAAGGCTCGGACGCCGAATTCACCTGGGAGAATTTCCAGCAATCGGTCAACAAGGACTTGGCCGATGTGCTGGGCAACTTCGTCAGCCGGGTCACCAAGTTCTGCCGCTCCAAGTTCGGCGAAGCGGTCCCCGAGGGCAGCGCGCAAGGGCCAAAAGAGGCCGCCCTGATCGACGCGCTCTCCACCCGCATCCGCACCTACG
>CAZOKA010000018.1:0-15648 GCA_964580265.1 uncultured Rhodobacterales bacterium
AACGAAGCAAGTGTTTGATAACGCAGAGGTATTTGGCGGGTATAAAGTGCAATCCACAAACGTTTCAGCGCCCACCCAGCGGTCGGGCACTGCGCGGCTCTCCGGCCGGTCGCCCAACGGGCGCCAAAGGCGATAACCCGCCGCCCAAAGGCCGGGCACCTTGCGTCGGATGCCGGGCCCTAGAACGACCGGTCCGCATCTGCAAAAACCGCGCGGATGGCGTGGCCCTTTTCGCCCGCGCCCAACAGAGCACTCAAAAGCAGCCGCGCCTTGATGGGCGAAAGGCTCCCCGCGAATATCACGCCCGCGTCCTCAAGGGTGCGCCCACCGGAATCCTTGCCATAAACCGGCAGCGTCCGCCCCTCGGCGCACCGCGAGGCCACGACCACCGGAATGCCACGCTCTGTCAGGCGCGCGATCCGCTCGGCAAATCCACGGGGGGCATTTCCCCGGCCAAAGGCCGCCAACACGATGCCGGACTTGCCCGCGGACTCGCAGTAATCAAGGTAGTCGGGCGTGCTGCCAAGACCCAGTAGCAGCAGCTCCACCCCTGGCTCCAGCCGCGGCGCCGGAATAGTCTGCCGCGCCATCGTGCGGCGGTAAAGATAGACCGCGCCAGCATCCACCTCACCCAACTTGCCCAAACCCACCGAACGAAACGTATCAACCCGCGAGGTATGCGCCTTGGTCGCATCGCGGGCGGCGTGAATGTCACCCTCGAACAGGATGACCGCCCCCTGCCCCCACAGCCCATCACAGCCCGCGCAGCGGATCGCATCGGCGATATTGCGCGGCCCATCCGTATCGGCAGCACCGGCATGGCGCTGTGCGCCGGTGAACACGACCGGCTTGTCGGACGTCACCAGCAAATCGGCCAGGAATGCGCTTTCTTCCATCGTATCGGTGCCATGGGTCACTACCACCCCGTCCACCGCGTCATCGGCCAGCACCGCGTCAATCCGGGTGCACAGCCGATGAACCGTTTCCAGATCAAGCGCATAGCTTCCCAACGCCTCGAAATCCTCGACATGCACGCGGACCCCCGCCGGCCGTTCGTGCAGGCTGTCGATCAGCCGCTCGCCGGCAAGGCCCGCGTTGACCGGCCCACCTTCCCTATCAGAGATCGAGGCAATGGTGCCCCCGGTGGCGATCAGTGTCACGTTCTTCATGGCATCATTCCCACTCTACAGAGGCACTCAGCCGGCACGTCGGCGGCCGCGGCGTCCCTCCGCCTGCGCGATAATTTCGTTCCAGCGGCGAACAAGAAAGTTGTGCTCGTCCATCGTGCTGTTCCATACCGCGATATGTTTCGACCGTGCGCGATATGACCCACCCGAGCGCACCTCGCCCGCGCGGATCGCACAATGCCCGTCCGGGTCGGGAAGGTCGCTCTTGGCGGGCTTGCCCTCGTACCAGTAGTCCCATTCCTCCGGGCTCAGGAAGGCGCGCACACGGTCGGGAACAGACATGTAATATCCCTGCCGCGCCATGCACGCCCCTGCCCAGCCGTCCAGAAACCAGTTGAACCAGGCATAGGCCATATCAAGCCGCCGCCCCTGCAGATGCCGGGCAAGGCACAGGCCACCATGCCAGGCGCGGTATCCTTCCGCCGGCGAGGCCTGCCGCACATTCAGCCCACGTGCCTTCATGGCCACCACCGATGGGGACCAGATCGAAGAAATGGACAACTCACCATCGGAAAACCGCGCCACCGGCTCGGGCGCGCGGCGCCAGAACGGCGCGAAGTGGCCTGAATTCACCAGGTCCATGGCATGATGATACATCTCGTCTATCTCGGCCACGGTCATGTTGCCCAGATCGTTCACTTCCATTCGTCCCGCCGCGACCAGCGCCATCGTCAGGTCGAACGCGCCAATTGCCGGTTCATCCACCAGCGCAACGCGCCCGTGCCACCGCGGATCGAGCAATTCGGACCAACTCACCACGTCGCGGTCCACATCCAGGGGGGCAACGCCCTGGTTGATGGCGAAACTGTCGAAATTGTAGACCGTCGGCAACATCGAGATGCGCCCCGTCGGATTTGCCGAAAGCGTTGCATCGGGTTGCACGTAAAGCCGGGTCGCGGGCGCATCGCCCAACCCATGACCCGAACCGTTGCTCCCGAGCGAGCGCGGAAGATCGCTCATCTCGTCCCATGTTTCGATCCGGGCGATGTCGATCGGCTGGATCGCGCGCCAGTGCCACACGATATCGAGGTTGTGAAAGCACTGATCATAAACGTCATAGCTGTCCGGGGCCATGGCGGCCGTGCGCTGCGCGGAAACGAAATCCTGCTCCATGAACTCGATGCGAAAACCCAGATCGGCCTCGGCCCGGTCCTTGAGCAATCGCCAGGGCAGGATTTCGGTGCAAAGGATGCGCAGTGTTTCCATCAGGCGACTGCTTTCACTTTCTTGAGACCCATGAAAGAAGAAAATGACCGACGGATGCGTTCCGGATCAATCCCTTCAAGGATGAACACCATCCGCGAGACGCGCGGCCCATCCGGCCAGTGCTCCATATGCACGGGCGCATGGACAAGGTGCTGCACCCCGTGCACGGCCACCGGACGGTCCTCGCCCGCGATGGCAAGGATGCCCTTGAACCGGAAAATCCTGTCGCCGTGGCGATGAAGCAGAAGCGTCAGCCAGATGCCGAAATCGGTCCAGTCCACGCTTTCTTCAACCGTGAGTGAAAAGGTAACGACCCCCAGATCCTCGTTCAGGCTGTGATGGTGGTGATGATGGTTCCCGCCGATTTCCTGTTCTTCGGCGGCCATAGGCGGCAGGGCAGGGTCGAGCCGCCCGACAATCGCGCTGGTTTCATCCGTGCCGGCCACCACCCGCGCCGACGGGTTGATCCGCGCAAGCGTGGCACGAAGCGCGGGAATCTCATCCTCGCGCGCCAGATCGGTCTTGGTCAGAACGATCCGGTCAGCGGCAGCAATCTGGCGCACGGCTTCGGCGCGATGCTCCACCTGCCGCGCCGCGTTCACCGCGTCCACGGTCGTCAGAACGCCGCCGTTTTCAAAATGACTGCGCAGCACGGGATGCGCGCGCAATGTCTGAAGAACCGGATAGGGATCGGCCAGCCCCGTCGTCTCGATCACCACCCGGTCGAAATCTATCTCACCGCGCGTGCGCAGGCTGTTGAGGTTCATCAGCGCGTCAGCCACCTCGCCGCGCACGGTGCAACAGATGCAACCTGATTTCATCAGCACGACGTTATCGTCGATCCGGTCCAGCAGATGATGGTCCAGCCCCACTTCGCCGAACTCGTTGATCAGGACGGCGGCCCTTGCCATGCCCGGATCGGTCAGCAACCGTTGCAGCAGGGTGGTCTTGCCAGACCCCAGGAACCCGGTAAGCAGCGTGACAGGTATCATCGCTCCTCCACCCAGTCGATAAGCGCATCATCCAGCGGGTCCAGGTCGTGACCCGCCAGTGCCTCGGCCTCGGGCCACAGGTGCGAGAAGGATTCGAACACGGTGGATGCGCCGGTCGCATTGGAAACCACGTAGGATGTGCCCTGCCACTCGGCCAGATTCACCCGGCGGAACGACAGCACCCGGTTGGCCGCCGCAACGCGCCGCGCCCCTTCCGAGCGCCGCGAATGGCGGTCGGTATTGCGGGTAAAGACGCCGGGACGATCCACCGAATGGGTCCAATGGTCGTCACATCCGAGTATTCCACACAGCGAACACATGATCGCTCCTGCCTGTTGCCTGGGTAACGGGCCGCCCCCGGTATTCGAGGGCGGCCCGATCCTTCGCGTCCCGATCAGCCGCGCGGGAAGCGCTTGTCGTAATCGTCCGCCATCTCGTTCATGGTGACGAAACGCACGCCTTCATGCGTCTTCATATGCGAAATCAGGCGGTCCAGCATCATCAGAACTTGCGGGCGGCCCGAAACATCCGGGTGAATGGTGATCGGGAATACCGCGTAATCCATGTTCCGGTACACCCAATCGAACTGATCGCGCCACATCTGCTCGATGTCGCGGGGGTTCACGAAACCGTGGCTGTTGGGCGATTTCTTGATGAACATCATCGGCGGCAGGTCATCGAGATACCAGTTGGCGGGGATCTCGATCAGGTCCGTTTCCTCGCCCCGAACCAGCGGCTTCATCCAGTCTTCGGGCTTGGCGGAATAGTCGATCTTGGTCCACTTGTCGCCCACGCGCACCCGGTAAGGGGTGAAATCGTTATGCATCAACGAGTGATCGTACTTGATACCCTTTTTCAGCAGCAGCTCGTTGGTGACGTTGGAAAACTCCCACCACGGCGCGACGTAACCCGTGGGCCGCTTGCCGGAAATCTCGGTGACCAGCTCGATCCCCTTGTCCAGAACCGCCTCTTCCTGCTCGGGCGTCATCGCGATCGGGTTTTCGTGGCTGTAGCCGTGAATCCCGATCTCGTGCCCGCGCTTGGCCACGTCCCGCATCTGGTCGGGGAATGTCTCGGCCGAGTGCCCCGGAATGAACCAGGTCGTCTTCAGCCCTTGCTGGTCGAACAGGTCCAGCAGACGGGGCGAGCCGACCTCGCCGGAAAACATCCCGCGCGAGATGTCATCGGGGCTGTCCTCGCCACCGTAAGACCCGAGCCAGCCTGCCACCGCATCGACATCGACACCGAAGCCGACCTGAATATCCTTAGCCATGTGTAGTCTCCTTGTTGAATCAGTGATGAATCAGCGTGACCGAAGAGGGGTCCACCCCAAGGGTCACGGAAGAGCCGGGCGAAAGGCTCTGCGCCTCCGGCGACCCGGCATGGGTTTCCACGTCAATCTCGCGACTATCGGCAAGCCTGACACGGAGATACCCGATGGAACCGATCAGCTTCTTCGAGGTTACGGTGCCCTCCAGCCTGATCTCGCCGGGTGTATCGCGCACCCCGAGCCTGAAGGCCTCCGCCGGGATCACCGCCAGGTTCGCCCCGGCCGTGCCCACCCCCGCGATGGGTCCATAAGGTGTTTCAATCTGCTGCAACCCGTCGCCGATCGCCTTGCCGGACGTGCCTTCGACGATCGTGTTGGTGCCGATGAACTCCGCCACGAATGGCGTGGCCGGTCGGGTGTATAGCTCCCTCGGGGCCGAGATCTGCTCCACAACGCCATTCGACATCACGACGACGCGGTCCGACAGGCCCAACGCCTCGGATTGCGCGTGCGTCACGAAGACGAATGTGATCCCGAGATCACGCTGAAGCAGCTTCAACTCGTTCTGGATGATACGCCGAAGGTTGGCGTCAAGCGCGCCCAGCGGCTCGTCCAGAAGCAGGATCTCCGGCTCGACAACCAGCCCGCGCGCCAGCGCGATCCGCTGCCGCTGCCCACCCGACAGCTTGTCGGCCTTGCGGTCGGCGAATTCGGTCAGGTCGAACATATCGAGGATACGATCGACCTTTCGGTCCTTCTCTGCCTTGGGCATCGCCTTGATATCCAGGCCGAATGCGATGTTCTGGCGCACGGTCATATGCGGAAACAGCGCGTAGTTCTGGAAAATCATCGAGGTCGGCCGCTTTTCGGGCGGCGTATGAGAGATGTTCTTGCCCATGATGAGGATGTCACCATTGGTGATTTCCTCGAACCCGGCGATCATCCGCAGCGTCGTTGACTTTCCACAGCCCGAAGGCCCGAGGAAGGCCACGAATTCACCCTTTTCGACCTTGAGGTCGAAATCCGACACCGCAACCGTGCCGTCTGGATAGGTCTTGCCGACCGATTGAAGTTCAAGATCGTAGATCATTGCTTGCCTTGCCTCGGGAATAAAAGAGTGATGCGCCGGGCGCACAGGATGTGCTGCGCGCCCGGGCTGTCGATCAGGCGTTCAGGAACTCGTCCCAACGCTGGATCAGGTGGTCGTACTCGTCCGGCCACTGGTGCCAGTAAGCGACGTTCGACGCGCGCTCCTCCAGCGACCCGCCATCACGCAGGTCTCCGGGGTTGATCCCGCGCTCGGCCTCACCTTCCCAAGGCTGACCTTCATACCAGAAGGCATATTTCTTGGGGTCCATGACATCCTTGATGTTGGTCGAGGGCGAGTAGTAGCCCTGTTCCGTCACCGCGATACCCGGCTCACCCGACAGCCAGAAGTTGGCATAGGCGATCACTGCGTCGCGGTTCGGCGTGCCCTTGAGCATTGACGGCCCGATGGCCCAGCCGCGATAGCCTTCCTTCGGACGCGCGTATTTCGCGGGCTTGCCCTGCGCCTTCACGGCCATGACAGCCGGCTGCCATGCGTCGCAAACGACCATTTCGCCCGAAGCCATCAGGTTCACCAGCTCCCCGAAATCACCCCAAAGGGCGCGGAACTGACCTTCTTTCTTCTTCGAAATCAGGAACTTGGCCGCTTCGTCGATTTCATCGGCCGACGGGTTGCCCGGATTCTGAACTTCCAGCAGACCCAAGGAGTTCATGGCCAGGATCGCCTGACCGAACGCAATCAGCGGGTCCACGTTCAGGCCCGACTTGCCGCGCCACTTCTCGTCAAAGATGGCGGTCCATGTGTTGGCTTCCTCGTCGGACAGAACCTCGGGGTTATAGCCGATGGAATCGTAGTTATAGACCGCAGGCACCATGTAGAGTTCAGTCTGCGCCTCGTCGGCCCAGATCTGCCCGACGATCTGCGAGCGCGTCTCCCACTTGGGGCTGGGCTTGGTGAAGGTGTCGCGGATATTGGCCCAGTTGGGCACCTCCGAGACCGGAATGGGCTCGACATTGTCGGTTGCGATCAACGCGGGCAGACGCTCCGCGATGATTTCCCAGGTATCGAAATCGGAAGACCCCGACAGGATCTTGGTCTGCGAATCCGGGAAGGTCGCGGGCGTGCCCGAGACCGAGCCGACACCGCTGGCGTTCTGGAACATCTCCAGGATGCGATCCTGCACCGTGGTCGAAAGACCCGTGGTGCGCAGCGACTGATTGCCCAGATCCTGTGCATGGGCCCAGCGGGTCCACGGGTGCATCCCCGTCCCCAGTGCGGCAGCGCCAAGCGCGGCGGTGCCTTTCATGAAATTACGACGATTTGTTGATGTCATGATCAGTATTCCCTGTTTTGGTTGGTTGAAGTTCAGTAGCGGCCCGGCAAAAGGCCGCCATCGACCGTCACCACCTGCCCGGTCAGGTAGGAGGCTTCGGAAGATGCCAGAAAACCGATAACGCTCGCGATCTCTTCGGGGTCGCCCAGACGGCCCATCGGAATGTATGGCGATGCGATTTCCGCAGCCTTCGGCCCAAGGCTGTTTTCCTCGCTAAGAAGTTGCGCGGTCCGGATATAGCCTGGCGCCACCCCGTTCACGCGGATGCCGCGCTTGGCGATTTCCACCGCCAGGCCGCGCACCAGGCCGACAACCCCGGCCTTGGCCGAGGAGTAATGCACATGCTCGTCCCAGCCATAGGCGACACCCATGATGGAACTCAGACAGACGATCGCGCCGCCCTCGCGCATCTGCGCAAGCGCCGGGCGGATCACCCTCAACATGCCTTTCAGATCAATATCGAAGGTGGCATCCCATTTCTCGTCGGTCATCTCCGATATGGGCACACGATGCGCGATCCCGGCATTGGCGACGATCACGTCGATCCGGCCATGCCGCTGGCCCACATCGGCAATCAGCGCGTCGGCGGCCGCGGTATCGCGCACATCCAGCGGCATGAATTCCGCGCTGCCACCCGCCTTTACGATATCGCTGACGGTGGCCTTGCCCTCGGCGGCCAGAACATCCGTGACGACGACATGATCGCCGAGGTTGGCAAACTTCTCCGCCGTCGCCCGGCCTATGCCGATCCCGGCGCCGGTCACGATTACAACTCTCTTGTCCATCTCATCCCTCACAGCATCACATCCCCGGAATTCGGGCCCAGCGTCTGCCCCACGAAAAGCGCGGCATCGTCCGAGCACAGGAACGCCACCACGCCGCCGATCTCGGCAGGCTCGCCAAACCGGCCCAGCGGCAGCTCGGCCCGTTTCGCGGCTTTCCAATCCTCTGACAGCGCCTCGACCAGCGGCGTATTGACAGGCCCCGGCGCCACCGCGTTCACCCGAACACCCCGCCCGGACACTTCGCGGGCCAGCGATTTGGTCATGCCGATGATCGCCGCCTTGGCCCCTGCATAATGGGCCAGTTCGACACCGCCGATCTGGCCAAGCTGCGAGGCCACGTTGACGACGATCCCCTCGCCAGCCTCAAGCATCGCGGGCAAACAGGCCCGCGTGACCAGGTAGGTGCCCCGCACATGAACCGCGAAGATGCGGTCGAAATCCGCCGGCTCGATCTCAAGGAACGGCGCCTGGTGCCCGAACCCCGCGTTGTTCACCACGATACCGGGCGCGCCCATCTCGGCGCGCAGGCTGTCCATCATCGCGCCGACCGCCGCCTCGTCGCTCACGTCGGCGGCATAGGCGCGCGCGTCGCCGCCAGCCGCCCTGATGCGCGCGGCCACCGCTTCGGCCGCGTCAAGGTTCAGGTCATTGACCGCCACCTTGCGCCCATCGCGTCCCAGCCGTTCGGCAATGGCCGCCCCAATCCCCGAACCGGCACCCGTGACCAGTGCGATCATGCCGCGTCCTCCTGCCCGGAAAAGCGGCTGGCCCGCGATGTGAAACGCTTCATCAACAGCCCGTAGATCACCAGCAGCGTAAAGCTGAACAGCGTGGTCAGCACACCGAAGGCGAACACGTTCGGATAGATCTCGACCGAGAACGTCCCGTAGATCGACAGCGGCAGCGTCAGATCGGCGCCAGCCGTGAACAACGTCCGCGAGAATTCGTCATAGCTCAGCGTGAAACTGAACAGCATCGCCGACAGAACCCCCGGAAAGATCAGCGGAAACGTCACCCGCCGAAAGGTCTGCGCCGGGCTGACCCCCAGCGAAAGCGACGCCTCCTCGACCGACCTGTCAAAGCGGTTGAAGATCGCCAGCATCACCAGGAACGCGAAGGGAAAGGTATAAACCACGTGCAGCACGAATGACGTGCCCCACCACGCCCGGCCGATCCCAAGGAAGTTCGACAAAAGCGCAACGCCAAGCCCCACCAGGACACCGGGCACCATCATGCCCAGGATGATCAGGTAGAATACCGGCCCGGACCCCTTGAACCGCGTGCGGAAGGCTTCCGCGCTCATGGTGCCCAGCGTCACCGACACGACGGTCGTCATGAAGGCCAGCACCAGCGAGCGTATCAGGCTATCCCCCACCGGAAGCTGCGACACGCGCGAGGTTTCGGCCAGACCCAGAAGATGCTGGTACCAGTACACCGACCATTCCTGGATCGGAAACTGCGGGCCCCCGTTCTGTCCCTGGAAGCTGAGGATCGCCAGAACGATCATCGGCCCATACAGGAACAGCAGGAACAGTGCGGCATAAAGTGCCAGCACGGGACGAAGCAAACCGACTTGCATGTTTACATCTCCTTCCGCAGATCGACGACCCGCAGCGCGAGCGTGATGACCGCGCTAATGATTATTGTCAGAACCACGCCGGCGACGGCGGCAAAGGCCCATTTCAAAGACCCGACCTGGCTGACGATGATGTTGCCCAGCAGGTTCACCTTGCGGCCCGAAAGCGAGGCAGCAGTGGCGAATTCCCCCAGGACCATGACCGATACGAAAATGGTGCCCACGATCACGCCCGGCATCGACAGCGGCAGCACGATACGGCGAAAGATGGTCCCGAATGACGCGCCCAGATCCCGCGCCGCTTCGATCACCGACTCGTCGATGCGCGCGATCATGAAGGTGATCGGCCCGACCATGAACACGCAGTAGATCTGCGTCATCCCGACGATGACCGAGAATTCAGAGAACAGCAGAAAGGTCAGCGGCTCGGATATGATGCCCAGCTTCATCAGGACGATGTTGATCGCCCCTTCGGTGCCCAGCATCGGCCGCCACGCGATCACGCGGATCAGGAAAGAGGTCCAGAACGGAATCACGCACGCCACCAGAAGGGCGGTCTGAAGTGTCCTGTTCTTGACGAACAACCCGATGAAAAGCGCAACCGGATAGCCCACGAAAAGCGTCGCCAGCAGCACGATCACCCAGATCCTCAATGTCGTCCCGATCGCATTGAGATACGTTGACGAACTCAAGAACCGTTCCCAACTTGCCGTCGTCAGCGTCGGCTCGACGGCAAAGGTGGTCTGCGTCCAGAACGATACGTAAATCACCATGCCCAGCGGCAGCATCATGAACAGCACCATCCACAGCACGCCGGGCGACAGCAGCATCAGCGCGCGGCGACGATCCTTGGACGCCCGCGTGATGGCCGGGCTCTCGGAACGCGCCTTGGGAATGTCGTTGGCAATCGTGGTCATTACGCGGCCCCCTTGAACAGCACCGCCGCTTCGGGCGGAAAGTGCAGGGCGTATGTCTGCCCCTCTTTAAGATCTGGCAGACGTGAATCGCTCAGGTGATCCACCACCTGGATCAGCAAACCGTCGGGTGTTCGAAAAAACGAAAGCGCGGTCGGCCCGTTGAATTCGCCGGTCACGTAGTTCGCTACGAAATGGTCATGCGCCTGGGGAACCTCGGCCGGATCGCAGACGCCGATATCGTCAAACCGCACGGCCAGTTGCGCGGGCGTATTGTCGGCTACCTTTTCTGCGATCGGCAGCAGCCCCACCGAAGTTCGCAGCGCGCCGCCCTCCACGACACCAGACAGGATGTTCCAGGCGTTCAGGTGTCGCGCCGCGGCCGGGTTTTTCGGCTGCGTGAACAGCGCGCGGGAATCGTCAATCTGCGCGATCTTCCCATCCGCCAGGACCGCAACCGTATCCCCCATGGTCAACGCTTCGGTCTCTGATCCGGTCACGTGCAGGAAACTGACCTTCAGCCGCTCGCGAATGGCCCTTAGCTCGTCACACATGCGCGCCCGCAGGTTCGCGTCCAGTGCGCCAAGCGGCTCGTCCAGCAGCACGATGCGCGGTTCCGTCACCAATGTTCGGGCAAGCGCCACGCGCTGACGCTGGCCACCGGAAATCTCGCCCACGCCGCGATGGCCGAAATCCGCCAGCCCGACCAATTCCAATGCCCCCTTGGTGCGGTCCCGGATCTCGGCCTTGCTCTCTATCTGCCCGGCTTCGCGATACCGCAGGCCGAACGCGACATTGTCCTCGACGGAAAGATGGGGAAACAGCGCGAAGTTCTGGAACACGAAGCCGATGTCGCGGCGATGGGGCGGCTTGCCGTCGAGACGCTCACCGTTCAGCAACACCTCGCCCGCGTCCGGCTCTTCATATCCCGCGATAAGGCGCAGCAACGTGGTCTTGCCAGACCCGGATGCCCCTAGAAGCGACAGATAGGTGTCGTCCGGCACTGTCAGGTCAAGCCCATCCAGCGCGACAACGTCCTCGTACCGCTTGGTAACGCCATTTAGCTTCAGCACGTTTCTCTCCCAGTTGATCGTTTTGCGTACACAAACATCGTTTCTTGAGTCTCGCAAGCAAAAAATGACGTATGTATGCAAAACGCAATTTTTCTGGTCAGACGTGCATTTTTTAGTGGAAAATCAGTGCAAATTCTTGATAATCGACTTCAGTCAGGCTCATTTGCAGCCCAAAAACAGGAACAAAGTGATGATGTCGTTTGTTTTTTGCATACAACATTCGGATTATTCTAATCGGGAAAAACACGCTATGGTGGCAGCCAACCAAACCCTCCTCCCAACCTCGGAGAGATAGATCATGACCCGACAGGCGACCGCCGCAGCCACATCCGAGCCGCAACCCGCCACGCTCTTCGAGGCGGCCGCCGACCTGCTCCGCGCGAATATCGCCGAGGGCAAGCTCGGCCCCGGTGTCGTGCTTCAGGAAAGTGCGCTTTCCGAACGCCTGTCGATGTCGCGCGCCACCATAAAGCGCGCCCTCTCGATGCTTGCCGAAGAGGGGCTGATCCGCAAATTCTCGGGCCGTGGCTACCTGGTCGCCGGCCCCGACGAGACGCCCCGCCGACTGGACCTGCGCACGCTGGATCTCGATCTTGACGCGCTTGACGAAACGCTGGGCAAACCGAACTGGCTGCGCATTCAGGACGCCGTGGAAGGCGCGCTCTCCCGCTGCCTGATCTTTGGCCGCTACCGGGTGGTCGAGGCCCTCGTCGCGCGGGAATTCGACGTAAGCCGCACCGTCGTGCGCGACGTGCTCTCGCGCCTTCAGGAACGCGGGCTTGTGCAGAAAAGCGCCAGCTCCCGCTGGGTGGTGGAGCCACTCACCGCCCGCCGGATCAAGGACAAGTTCGAACTGCGCATGGTGCTGGAAATCGCGGCGCTGCGCTCTGCCCAGGTTGACACGGACGCGCTAGCCGCCCTGGCCGATGACATCCGCGATCTGACGTGCAACCGCCCCGTTGCCCCCGAAACGTGGTTCGACCTCGATCACCGGTTTTTCCAACTGGCGATCCTGTCCACCCCCAACCGCGACCTGGCGCAATACGTCAACGCGAACCGAAGTGCCCTTGCCGCATTGCAGCGCGTGCTGTTTTCCATCGGCTTGCCACCCGACAGGCAATCCCTGCTGGAGCTTTGCATGGTGATCGACCTGCTTCAGGCCGGCACGATCCCGGCGGCATCCAGCATGCTCACCACCCACCTGGAAAATGCCCTGAACCGCACCATCGCCCAGCTCAAGATCGTATCGGTCATCAACCCGCCTGACGATCTCGCGCCCTACCTCGTCCCCGCCGGCGACGCCTGAGCGCGACGCGCAATCAGCTTCCGGCAAAGGGCGCGGCATCGCCCCATAGCTGGCGCACCCGCGCATCGCGGCCGCATCCCTTGCGATATTTCTTGTAGGATTTCGCACGCGTGGTCGGGCCGAAACGGGTGAACAAAACCACCTCTTCGCTCTTGTAATAGTCCTGGTGATACGCCTCGGCCTTGTAGAATTCCGCCTTCGGCAGCACCGGCGTGACGATCTCTCGGCCCAGTTCCGCTTCGGCCCTGGCAACCACTTTCTCGGCCAGCGCCCGCTCTTGCGCGTCCTGAACGAAAATCGCGGTGCGATAGGGCGCGCCGCGGTCGCAGAACTGCCCGCCCGCATCGGTCGGATCGATCGAC
Organism: uncultured Rhodobacterales bacterium; assembly: GCA_964580265.1. Taxonomy (GTDB): domain Bacteria; phylum Pseudomonadota; class Alphaproteobacteria; order Rhodobacterales; family Rhodobacteraceae; genus Sediminimonas. The sequence continues at coordinate 13,053 of CAZOKA010000018.1, forward strand.
CGCAGGAACATCTCCAGCAGCATCTCGCGGCTTACCTTCGCAGGGTCGAACATGATCTCGACCGCTTCGAAATGCCCCGTGCCGCCGCGCGAAACCTGCTTGTAGGTCGGGTTGTCCACCTTGCCCCCGGTATAGCCCGAAACCACCTCGCTCACGCCGGGCACCTTCTCGAAATCGGCCTCGACGCACCAGAAACAGCCACCCGCAACGGTCAGGGTCTTATTTGGTCCGGCATGGGCGGGGTGCACCTCGATCAGCAAACCCAGCGCGATCGCCACCGTCAGGATGGCAAGCTTGGCGTTTCGAAACCGTGAAAACATATCAACCCCCTGGATCAAGACGCTCGGATCATGCCCCATGTGCCCCCGCGCGCCAAGCCACGGCGCTCCCCTGTCACGCAAGCGTGACAAGACGTGAGCGCCATTCCCGCGGTTCCCATTCCCGCGCGCCCGTCCTACTGTGCCGGGAAAACGAAAGGGCCGCCATGACCGATCACGTCACCACCCACCAAGCCGAAGAGGATGCGCGCAACGAAACCATCCTGATCTGGCTCAACGGTTCCCTGGTGCCGCGTGAGCAAGCCCTGGTCAGCGTCTATGACAGCGGTTTCATGCTGGGCGATGGCGTGTGGGAGGGGCTGCGCCTCTATAACGGCAAATGGGCATTCCTGCACGATCACATGGATCGCCTGTTCGAAGCGGCCCGCGCCATCGACCTCGATATCGGCATGACCCGCGATCAGGTCGTCACCACATTGCTGGACACGCAACGCGCCAACACCATGCACACCGATGCCCACGCGCGCCTTATGGTGACGCGCGGCGTCAAATCCCGCCCGTTCCAGCATCCCGGCCTGTCGCGCCAAGGTCCGACCGTGACCATCATCATGGAGCATTCGCGCCCCGCCATCCCGCGCCCCATCCGCCTGGCCACCGTGCCGCATATCCGCGGCCTGCCAATGAGCCAGGATCCCAAGCTGAACTCGCATTCCAAGCTGAACTGCGTCCTTGCCTGCATTGCCGCCGAAAAGGCCGGTGCCGACGAGGCCCTTATGCTTGATGTGCACGGCTTCGTGAACACCACCAACGCCTGCAACTTCTTCATCGTTCGCCGCGGAGAAGTCTGGACCAGCACGGGCGACTACTGCATGAACGGCATCACCCGCGCCAAGGTGATCGCGCTATGCCGCGAAAACGGCATCCCGGTGCACGAGCGGAACTACTCACTGGTCGATACCTACGGCGCGGACGAGGCGTTCCTGACAGGCACCTTCGGCGCGCAAACCCCGGTGGCCACGGTCGATGGCCGGCAGATCGGCACCGGCGAAATGGGCCCCGTCACCGCCCGTATTCGCGAACTTTACAAGGCGCTGATACGGCGCGAAACCGCGTGACGGCCGCGCGCGGCAAGGCTCGCCACCCGATACATGGTGCCCGACGCCGGGCGAGGCGCAGGAATTGCCTGTTGCGGGCGTTGAAGGCTAGACACCAATGCGCGGAATCAAGCCCGAAGGGCGCCGCGCATCGCCGGGCCGCACCGTCGCACCGGAGGTGCGCCGCCAATAGTCGGCACGCCTCTGGCGTGACGGGCACGGCGATTTGGCTGCAACCTGCGCAATGATCAGAGGTTTTTCGGATTTGGCTGGTATAAAGCGCCCAAGCACCAGCGTAGGATCGCCGCACCGCGGCCCGTCAATGCGCGGCTTCTCAGCGGCGGTCGCCCAACGGCAGCTCAATGCCATTCATGTTCCCCCGGGCGTGACAGGCCAGATCACCCTTGGCAACTTGTGTCAGGTCGCAGACACTGAACCCCTCTATGATCCCCTGACAACGGAGCATCCCGAATGCACATCGCCATGTGGTCCGGCCCCCGCAACCTCTCGACGGCCATGATGTATGCCTTCGCCGCCCGCGGCGATTGCGCCGTGGTGGACGAGCCGTTCTATGCCGCCTACCTCGCGCGCACCGGGCTGAACCACCCCATGCGCGACGCGATCCTTGCCAGTCAGCCCACGGACCCGGCCAAGGTGGTCGCGGCGCTCACCGGCCCCGCGCCGGGCGGCAAGGCGCATTTTTACCAAAAGCACATGGCGCAACACATGATCCCCGGCATGCCGCGTGACTGGATCACCCGCGTTACCAATGTTTTCCTCATTCGCCACCCCGCCCGTGTCGCCGCCAGTTTCTCGGCCAAGTACGAGAATCCCGTGCTGGCCGACATAGGCTTCACTCAACAGGCAGAACTTTACGATCAGGTTAACGCAGCGGGCGCACGCCCTGTCGTGATCGATTCATCCGACATTCGCCGTGATCCCGAAACCATGCTGTCACGACTCTGCGCCGCGATCGGCCTGCCGTGGGATGCCGCGATGCTCCGCTGGCCCGAGGGCGGCCACCCCGATGATGGCGTCTGGGCCGCCCATTGGTATGGCGCTGTTCACCGCTCCACCGGCTTCGCCCCGGTCGAGGGGCCGCTACCCGCGCTGACCGGCGCCGCCGCCGATCTGGCCGCGGCGGCGATGCCCGCCTACGAGAAATTGCGCGCCGTCGCGATCTGACCTGTACGAACCTTACATTTCAAGCCGCGAAATGCCCGT
>CAZOKA010000019.1:0-15036 GCA_964580265.1 uncultured Rhodobacterales bacterium
GGTCGGCCCAATCCTCCTCTTCGTCGTCGGTGCCGGCGGGTTCGATCAGCGGCCACAGATCGACACGGCCGGGCATGTCGGCCTTGAAGGCGCGGTGGCGAGATCCGGCGGAAAACCCGGACGAGGCGCGCCCCTCGAAGCATTTATCTACCAGGTCGAGGATTATCTGCGCCGAGCGAAAGGAATGCTCCAACTCGAACGTGGCAAGGGGGCGGTCAGTGTCTTGTAGGCGGGCATCGAAATCGGCGCGCATGCGGTCGAATTCGCGGGGGTCGGCGCCCTGAAAGGAATAGATCGACTGTTTCTTGTCGCCAACGACGAAAATCGTGCGCGGGGTGTCGGGCCGCGCGCCCGCGCCGCTGGTGAATTCCTGCGCCAGCAGCTCGATCACGCGCCATTGTTCAGGGCTGGTGTCCTGCGCCTCGTCCACCAGGATATGATCGATCCCGCCATCGAGCCGGTAGAGAACCCACTCGGCCACGGCAGGATCGGTCAGCAGATTGCGTGCCTTGAAGATCAGATCGTCGAAATCAAGCCAGCCTCGCAGCGTTTTCTGCTTTTCGTACTCGGCCAGGAACGCCTGTGCGAAACGGTGCAGCGCCAGCGTTTTCTCGGCGGTAGCAAGGGCCAACCGCGCCTCGCGGGCTTGCTCGACCCGGCGCATCAGATCATGAAGTTGCGGTAGCAGATCGCCGAGCGTCTCGCGGGTGTTCTTGGTTGGAAAAGTGTCTAACTTGGCTGAAAACGGCTCTTTCGCGCCGGCGCCGGTGAGAAATATATTTTCCATTTCTTCGAGCGCGTCCAGCGTGCCGGGGGTCAGCGATGCAAGGCGCGCGGCATGTTTGACATCGGTGCTGGAGCCTTGGGCCATGCCCTGCGCGATCCGGTCCAGCAGCGCGCCCTCTCCGCCCAGGAACACCGAATCAAGCAGCGCAGTCCGGTCAAACCCGGCGGGCAGGTTCAGCCAGGACCAGATATCGGCGGCCTGTGGGGGCTGCGCAAAGGCGCTGCGCGCGCTGGTTATCGCGGCGGTCAGGTCGTCGAAATCGCCGCCGGTGTGATACTGCGCGACTCCATCGACCAGCGCCGATTGCGGGCCGCCCGCCATGCCCTGCACCACCTCGGCGCGCAGCAGGGCAATGGCGCGTTCCTCCATCTCGGCAAACTGGGGGCTGACGCCGGATTCAAGCGGAAAACGCCGTAATAGAGACGAACAAAACGAGTGAATCGTCTGTATCTTGAGGCCGCCGGGTGTTTCGATAGCGCGGGCAAACAGGGTGCGCGCATTGCGCAGCTCCGTATCGTCAAGAGGATGATCCAGCCCCAGTTCGGCCAGCTTGCTGCGCAGCGCGGCATCGCCCAGCATCGCCCACTCGCCAAGCCGGCGAAACAGGCGGTTCTGCATCTCGCTGGCGGCGGCCTTGGTATAGGTCAGGCACAGGATGTGCTGCGGCTGCACGCGGTTCAGCAGCAGGCGCGCGACCCGATCGGTCAGCACGCGGGTCTTGCCGGACCCGGCATTGGCCGACAGCCAGGTCGAGTTTTCCGGGTTGGAAGCCTGAACCTGCCGGTCTGTTGCCTCGTCGCGCGGGAGGGTCATGGCAGATCCTCCGGCTCGGAGGGGGTCGTGACATCCCATTCGCCAAACCGCGCGAGTTGGTCATAGTCGCTATGGTCGATGTCACGAAACATGGCGCGTCGGGCTGTATATCCCTGTTTTGGGCTGAAATAGGCTCTGATCAGCTTGTCGAACCCTTCCCACACGGCGGTGACGGGTTCTTCGTCCAGGGGGGCGGGGTATTCGCCCTGGTCGCTGCCCAGGCCGATATAGGCCGCGCGGGTCACCGGGCTGGGATCGATGCCGTCGAAGCCGCCAAACTCGGCCATGGCGGCCTCAAGCAGGAGCTGCTTGTCGAAATGCTGTTGCTGCGGTTTCGAGGGGGGCTTGCCCGTCTTGTAATCGTAGATATGCAGGGCGCCATCGGTTGTGCGGTCGATGCGATCAGCCTGCGCCGTGAGGGTGAAGCCGATATCGGGGATGGCGGTGGTGCCCGTGACCTCGAAATCGACGGGGCGCGCCTGTGTCTGGCGGCGGGCCTCGTCGGTGATGAACCGCTCGGACGCGCGGGCGAGGCGCGCCTTCCACAGGGCGCGAATATCGGGCCAGGGGACGTTTTCGGCAAGAACAGTGTCTGATATTTCCATCAGGCGCGCAGCGGTCAGGGCGCCCGGCGTGTCCCGGACCTCGCGCATGAAGGCCTCGAACACGGAGTGGGTGATGATCCCGCGCAGCAGGGCATCGGGCGCGCGCATCAAGGGGTCAAGCGGCTTGAGCCGGAGGACGTGGCGCGCGTAGATGGCATAGGGATCGCGGATCAGGCGTTTGATCGCCGTCACCGAGAGCTGCCGGGGGCGCGCGGCAACCGGCGGGCGGGGCGAGGGGCGCGGCGCGGCGGGGGTCTGGCCCGGCTCTTCCATCCGGCGCGCACGGGCAAGCCAGACGGCGCCGCGCGCACGCATATTGGCGAGTGCCTGTTTGCCACCCTGATCCGGCAGGCCGTTAAGCAGGTTTTCCAGCCGGTTGAGCCAGCGCGAGGCGACCGTTTCGGCATCATCCGAGCGAACCGAGCGGGTCAGCCAGACCTCGGGCGCGGCGATGGCCTGCTGGAAATCATGCGCGGACAGTCCGATGCGTCGCTCTGGCACCAAAAGGCCGGCATCGTGCCGCATTTTGCGGTTGAGCCACGGATCGGCGGGGGGCATTTCCGGCCAGCTCCCCTCGTTCAGGCCGCCCAGGATCAGGACATCGGCCCCCTGAACGCGCGCCTCAAGCGTGCCCCAGATCAGGATCTGAGGGTGCGGCGCATCGCGGTCGCGAACCTCTTGCCGGGCGAGAATCGCGCCGATCATGTCGGCATAATCGGTGGCCGACATGGAGCCGCCGGCGTCCGCCTCGGCAATCAGCTCGTCGATGGCGGCGCGCGCGGCTTCGCCAGCCTTGTTGGCCCACAGCGTGCCGCTTGTCGTGCCGCCCGTGCCGCGTGCGATACGCTCGGCCAGTGCGATATGGGCGACGAGCCTGTCGGCAAGGGGTGCGGTTTCCGGCGATACCTGATCCATGAAGCAGGCGATGACCCATTCGGCCCAGGGCGCTGCGGTTGGATCAGTCTGCTTGCCGGCCCAATCGCGCAGGGCCGGGGCATCGGGGAAGGGCACGCCGTGGCGGCGGATGTACAGCTCCAGCGCACGGGCATGCATGAGGTGCGGGCCGCGCCCCGATTCCGAGTGGGTGAGGGGGTGCAGAAGTGACGTCAGCAGCGCCTCGGCCGTCAAATTATGCTGAAACAGGGCCGCAACATGGCGCAGGAACCGCCCCGGCGGCGACAGGTGCAGGGGCATGCCGGCGCTATCGTCGGGCAGGATTTTCCAACGGTCGAGCGCGGCGGTGACTTGCCGGCTAAGCATACGGTCGGGCGTGATGAGGGCGGCGGTGCGCCCATCCTCGGCGGCCTGCCGCAGGCGCATCGCGATGGTCAGTGCCTCATCGCGCATAGAGGGCGCCTCGATCAGTGTCACATCGGACATCGCATCGCCGATATCCCGCAGGGCGGGGCCTTCGGTCAGCCATTGATCGGTGACGGGCGCGGGGCGTAGCGCAAGAGACACGACCGCGTTGCGCGCGGGGCTGGGCGGGGTAATGCCGGGCCAGCGGCGAATATCGGATGGGTCAATGCCAAGTCGATCCATCAGCACGCGAAAGCGGTATTGCGGATGATCCTCGGCGATGAGTGGATCAGACACATCATGCCACGCGGACGGTGGCATGTCGAAATCGAAACCGGGCAGAACGATGGCGCCGCGCGGCAGGGCCGCGACCGCCTGCATCAGGCGCATGGTGGTCCCGCGAGAGCCTGTTGATCCGGCCAAGATGACGGGGTCTTGTGGCGGATCGTCCTGCCAGCTCACGCTCAGGTCTTCGACGATCAGCCGTTGCCGCGTTTCGGTGTCGGGCGGGCCGCCGGAAAGGTCGAAATAGTGCTGCACGATGTCCAGAAACCGCAGCGCCCGCGCCCAATGGCCGGATTGGTCCGACACATCGAGGGCGCGAATTGCGTCGGGCGCGACGCCCTCGCCGTGCATTTCGTCCATCAGCGCGGCGAGGCTGTCGGCCAGGTCGAACAGGGCGGCGCGCGGGGCGAGGTCCGGTTCGCGCTCAAGCAGTCCTGCGACGAGTTGTGCGATTTCCAGGCGGCGGCGCAGGGGCGGCACGGCAGCGGGCACATCGGTGGCGCCTGCGAGGCCGGCCAGGTCGGTGACCAGCCCGATCCGCGGCAGCAGTAGCGGCGGACCCTGGTCGAACAGGGTGCGGATGCGCCGCGCCATGCGCCGCGTGTTCACGATCAGGCGCACACGCGCCAGATCCTGCGGCGGCCTGCCGGCATAGGCGCCGCGCAACCCCGAGACGAGCGCGGCGGGGAAATCCACGCCGGGGTCCATTCCATAGACGCGGGGGCGTTGGGCGGGATCAGGATCAAACATCGGCGTTCCCGATCATCCGCTCGGCCAGCGCGATACCGCCGGGGTGGCCGACATCGCACCAATCGCCGGGATAGGGGGCGCCAAACAGCCGCCCCGCGCGCGCCAGCCTGTCCCACACCACGTTGAGCGAGAACGCGGCGGCCGGGATATCGGACAGGATATCGGGGCGGATCACCTGCACCCCGGTAAAGACCAGATCGCCGCCGCGTATCAGGCGGCCATCGGCATCAAGGGCGAAATCACCCGGGCCGTCATGGCCGGCGGCGCGGGTAGCGGGAAGGCAAAGCAGCAGCGCATCCATGCGCGCGCCATCCCACGCCCGCGCAGCGAGGGTCAGCGGGTTGGGTCCGCGCCAGACAGCATCGGTGTTCATCGTCAGGACCGGCCCAGGCCCCAGTAATGGCAGCGCGTGACGCAGGCCGCCGCCGGTATCGAGGATGCGGGGCGCCTCGTGCGACAGGGCGACATCGCGCCCCGACAGGTGCGCGGCAAGGGCCTCAGCCATGTAATGCGTGTTGGCGACAATGCGCTCGGCGCCGTAGTCATCGACGATATCAAGCGCGTGGTCGATCAGTGCCCGGCCGGCCACCGGGATGAGCGGCTTGGGCCGGTCATCGGTCAGGGGCCGCATGCGGGTACCAAAGCCCGCAGCGAACAGCATCACGGCTTGGGGGCGGTCGCGCATCGGGATTTCAGCCTTTGCAGGGTGTCAGGCGTGGGTGGTGGCAGGCTATCGGTGATCATGGCGCGGATCGGGGCGAGGGCGGGATGCGCCAGGTCGCGCTCAAGCAAGGCCCAGACGCGGGGGATCAGATCTATGTAGCTTGATTTGCCAGCGGTCATGCACAGGCGGGCAAATACCCCCAGAATACGCAGGTTCCGCTGCGCACCCAGCAGATGATAGGCGCGGTCGAATATGTCTCTGTCACGGCCGGTCGCGGCGCAGTAACGCGCGATCATGGCGCGCTCGATTGCTGGCGGCACATCGCGGCGGGCGTCCTGAAGGACCGAGACGAGATCATAGGCGGGGTGGCCACGCAGCGCATCCTGGAAATCCAGAAGGCCGACGCGCGCGACGCCGCTGCGATCGGGCAGCCACAGAAGGTTTTCGGCGTGATAGTCCCGCTGGATCAGGACCGAGGCGTCGGCGGCTTCCTGTTCCAGCAATGGCTGAAACGCCGCGGTAAAGGCGGCTTCGGCTTTGGGTGCGGGGTGATCAGCGCCCGCCGCGTACCATTGCCACGCCAGCGCCGACATGCGGGTCATCAACGCGGGGGAATAGGCCGGCAGATCGGTAGGAGGGGCGGCGGCGTGCAGGTGCACGAGCACATCGGTTGCCGCCTCGTAGAGCTGGGTTTCGAGGGTTGGGTCGTCGGCGACGACGCGGGCAAAGAGGGCATCGCCCAGATCTTCGAGCAGGAGAAAGCCATTTTCCGTATCCTCGGCAATGATCCGCGGCGCGCTCAGGCCTTGTGCCGCGAGGTAGCGGGCAATGCGGGCGAAGGGGCGCACATCCTCGCCGCTATCGGGGGGGGCATCCATCAGAACGGCGTGCTGGGTGTCCAGCGACAGGCGTTCATAGCGGCGGTTGGAGGCATCGCCGGCGAGCGGTGCGCGCGTTGCCGCGGCCCAGTGTGCTCCGGCAAGGAACGTGTGGCAAAGGTGTTGGCGGTCGGTCATGGCAAGCATCCCATCAGCCGGTCGTTCCACCTGTCGTGCTGCCACGTCAAGGTAAGGGTACGCATGTCTTCGTCGGAGGTGGTCGCGAAGTCCAGTGAGAGTGCGCCATCGGGGCGCAGGGTGCCAAGCCGGTCAGGCCATTCGATCAGGCAAATGGCGTCTGTCATCGCCTCGGTCAGGCCCAGCTCTTCGATGTCGTCGGGGTGGGACAGGCGATAGAGATCCGTGTGCCAAACCTCGCCTCGGGTGGTGTCATAGGTTTGCACAAGCGTGAAGGTTGGCGAGGGGATATCCTCGGGCACGGTAAGGATGGATTGAATCAGCGCGCGTGCGAAATGGGTTTTCCCCGCGCCGATCGGCCCCTCCAGCAGCAGGACGTCGCCCGGCAACAACCGCGCGCCAAGGCAGGCGGCGAATGCGTCCGTCGCCTCGGGCGAGGCAAGCGTGGCGTGGCGGGAAGACTGCTCCATGCGCGCAGAGTAACGCGCGCGTCTGTCCCTGCAAGCGAGATCATTCGGCGATCTGTGCCAAATCCCTGGTGATGGCGGCATGGGTTCGGCGAAATGCGACCATCGTGGCGCCATGGTTTAGCGGGGCGACGTTGCAGGCCAGCATATCGCCGTCGCGCAGCCGCACCTCGCCGTGCCAGTCACTGGTTGCGCCGGGGTTTGCGAAAAACGCCTGCATCCGTGCCCAGGCCGGGGTTGCGATGCACTGGCGGCGCCAATGGTGGATGCAGTCCGTCAGGGTCATCTCGGCAAAGCTGCTGTCCGGATCGATCCCCCACAGATCGCAATAGGGCGCATTGCAGAAATTGAGCACGCCGCTGGACGAAAAGACTGCGACCGCCTGATCAAGGTGATTCATCATGGATTGCCCCAGTTCCAGTTGTGCGCGGTAGCGGCGGGTCGAGGCGACTTCGGCGCTGATGTCCTCGAACAGGAAAGCGATAGCGCCGTCGGGGTGCGGCCGCCCGGTGACGCGGTATGTCAGGCCTGAAGGGAGAGACCAGGTTTCCTGGTAGCGCCCGTCGGCGGCTGCGGCGATGACGTCTGATATTTCCTCGCGCCAGGTGGCGTAGTTGCGCGGCTCTGGCATCATTTGGCGATCGCGCATGTTGTCGAACATGGTCAGCAGGTCAGGTCGCGCACTGAGGAATTCCGGGGACAGGCCGGTCAGATCTGTCAGCGCGGGGTTGAACAGGGCCAGTTGGCGGGTTCGGTCGAAAATGGCCAGGCCGATGGAAAGCTGTGCGAAGGTCTTGGCCAGTGTCTGAACGAAGTTTCGCTGCGCGATCTCGGCATTGACCACGGCGTTGACATCGGTCGCGTAATTCATGCGCCCGCCTTCGATACGGGTCGAACTGACATCGAACCAATGCACCTGCTCACCCGTGGTAAGGGACACCCGGCGCGCGGCGATATCGTCATCTGGGTCTGACATCTCGAAAAGCTGCGCGATGCGGTCCGAAGACGCATCGCCGCCGATGTCGAGCTTGGTCGCGAGAGCGCGATAGGCGCGGTTGGCCCACGTCACGGCGCCCGCGTGCGAGGCCTGCCAAACAGGGTAGGGGGCGTTCTGCACCGCCTGCCGCAAGGTCGTTACCTCGGTTTCCAGAACATGCAGGCGGTGACGCAGTGCCGCAGAGGCGCGCATATCGGCGCAATCGTCTTGCAGGCAGACACGAATGATCCCGTCGCGCCACTCGGCGGTAATGCGCGCCTCCCCGGTCAACGCATCAGTTTGAATGTCCATGCGCCCCGCCGCGCGCACCGCATCCGGGGAGGCGGGAAACCCCGAAAAGCGCGGGGTCAAGGCCCGGCTGAGTCTGGTCCAGTCATCGGCGTCGCCATCCGGTGTAGTGGCAAGCAGATCGGCCGCCGATGCCGAGGAATCGAGTAGCGTGGTGTCATCGAACAGGAAGCACGCTGCGCCTTCGCCGTCGCGTAGCAGGGCGCGCCAGCCCGTTTCGACACGCCGGTCGCGCCGCGCGACGATCCAAAGCGCGACCAACGCGATACAACCTCCCAGCACTGTGGCCATGAAAAAAAGGGGGGATAGCAGGGAAGTCATGCAATGCCTCGCGGAATCGGGACATGGCATGCTGTGTCAACAATGGTTAAAGCACCGTTAAGCCCGGCAAGGTTCAGCCGGTGATCTGTTGGTTGGGGCCAAGCGCGCCGGTGCTGCCCGGATCGGTGTTCAGGGCGGGTCGGGGCCATGTGACCTGAACTATGGCGCCGCATTGAGCGGGTTGGCTGGCCTTGGTGCGGTTGGGGTCATAGCCATTGGCGAAGCTGAGTTCGGCGCCGGCGCGTTCCAGCAGGGTTTTCGCGATGAACAGGCCAAGGCCCATTCCCTCGTATCCGGGGCGGTGCGCGCCCTGTTCGGAGTTGCGCCGCCGCCGCACGAACGGATCGCCGATGCGTCCGATCAGGTCAACGGGATAGCCGGGGCCATCATCCATTATCCGCAGGGTGACACGATCTGCCGACCATTCGGATTCGATCCAGACATTGGCGTTGGCGAAATCGACAGCGTTCTGGATCAGGTTGCGCAGTCCGTGAATGATTTCGGGGCGGCGGGGCACCGTGGGTTGCGGGCCTGCGTTCTCATCATTCGCCTCGGCAACGAGAAAGTGGATCTGCTTGCCGCGCGCGATATGAGGCTCGGCCGCTTCTTCGATCAGGGCGCTGAGCGGGGCAGTGCGCAGGTGCAGATCGTCTTTTCCGGCCCGCCCCATGGAGTGCAGGATATCGCGGCAGCGATCCGCCTGATCGCGGATCAGCACGGCATCGTCGCGCAGATCGGGGTGATCCTGAAGATCCTCGATCAACTCGGCGCTGGTCAGCTTTATGGTGGCCAGAGGTGTGCCCAACTCATGCGCGGCGGCGGCCACCACGCCGCCCAGATCGGTCAGCTTCTGCTCGCGCGCCAGGGCGATTTGCGTCGCCTGAAGCGCGTCGGACATGGCGTGCATTTCCACGGCAACGCGGCGGGAATAGACGCTTAGGAATACCACGGCGATGACGATCGATGCCCATGCCCCGAACACGAAGATGTCGGGGATGCGCATGATGAACCCCTGTTCGGTGCGCAGGGGAACGTGGAACTGGCTGAGCACTGTGACCATGAGGATCGCGGTCAGGCCCAGGAATACCGTCGATCTGAGGCTAAGTGCCGAGGCCGAAACCATCACTGGCCCGATGATCAGGATCGAGAACGGATTGTGCAGGCCGCCGGTGAGATACAGCAGCAACCCCAGTTGCAGAAGGTCGAACAGCACCATCAGCAGGTTTTCGGTTTCCGAAAGCCGTTTGTTTTCCGGGAAGATGAACAGCGAAAGCAGGTTGCCGATCACGGCGACGCCCACCACCATCAGGCAAGGCCCCATCGGCAGGTCAAGGCGATAGATTTGCTGCGAGACGACCAGCGCCGCGAGCTGCCCCACGATGGCAACCCAGCGCAGCAAGATGATGGTGCGCAACCTGATCCAGTTGCCGCGCTGGCGCCCCTTGAGAACGCTGAGATCGGTGTTTGTCATCTGCGCGGCTTCGTCCCGTTGCAATCTGCGTTGTGATGATAAATATGCAGCACAGACCGATCAATGACCACGCCATCCGCTCAGGAGAGACGAAATGACCCGCAATATTGCCATCCTCGCGGCCGCTGGGGCCGTTCTTTTTATCGCGGTGTTGACCGGGATCACCATTTTCGGCGGAAACGGCGGCGATGGCGACAAGTATGCGCAATGCCGCTCGTCCAAGGTGGCCGGGGGCACGTCGCAGATCGGTGGGCCGTTTACCCTGGTTGATGAAACCGGCAAGACAGTGACGGATGCCGATGTGATCGACAAGCCATCGCTGCTCTATTTCGGGTATTCGTTCTGCCCGGATGTTTGCCCGTTGGACAATTCCCGCAACGCCGAGGCGATCGAGGTGCTGGAGGAGCGGGGCAAGATCGTGAAGCCGGTGTTCATTTCAATCGACCCGGAGCGCGATACACCCGAATTGCTGGCCGATTTCACTGACAACCTGCATCCGCGGATGGTGGGCCTGACCGGCACGCCCGAACAGGTCAAGGCGGCAAGTCAGGCCTATCGCACCTATTTCAAGAAGAACGAGCCGGAAGAGGGCAACGAGGACTACTACCTGGTGGATCATTCGACGTTCAGCTACCTTGTTTTCCCCGATGAGGGTTTTGTCGAATTCTTCAAGCGCGACCTCACCCCCGAGGAATTGGCCGACAAGGTGGAATGCTTTCTTGAAGCGCGCTGAGCCGACCGTGTTTGACGGGCCATGGCCTGCGCTATAGATAACATGCTAAGACCCCTGCACGCAGGCTGAGGAGAACGAGCATGGCGATCGACCAGCGAGAGATTGGTGAAGACAAGAGCTTGCTCTTGCTGGATGATGACGAGCCATTTCTGAAGCGCCTGGCCAAGGCGATGGAGCGGCGCGGCTTCGAGGTGGAAACCGCGCAGTCCGTTGCGGCGGGGCAGGCAATTGCCACCGCCCGCCCGCCCGCCTACGCCGTGTGCGATTTGCGTCTGGAGGATGGCAATGGCCTCGACGTGGTCGAGGTGCTGCGCGAAAAGCGGCCCGATTGCCGGATCGTCGTTCTGACGGGGTACGGCGCGATTGCCACGGCAGTGGCCGCCGTCAAGATCGGTGCGACGGATTACCTGTCGAAGCCCGCCGATGCGACCGACATCACCAATGCCCTGTTGGCGAGCGAGGACGACCCGCCGCCACCACCCGAGAACCCGATGAGCGCCGACCGCGTGCGGTGGGAACATATACAGCGGGTTTACGAGCTGTGCGACCGCAATGTCAGCGAAACCGCGCGGCGATTGAACATGCATCGCCGCACGTTGCAGCGCATCCTTGCCAAACGCTCGCCGCGCTGAGGGTTACTCGCCCAGCTCTGCCTTGAGGTCATAAAGCGCCTGAAGTGCCTCGCGCGGGGTCATCTCGTCGGGGTGGATGGCGTGCAGGCGTTCGGCAATGGCCGATGCCTCATCGGGTTTTTGCGGCGCGGGGGCCGGCGCGGCGGAAAATAGCGGCAGATCGTCGATGATCGCCTTTTGCTTGCCCGCGCCCTCGCGCTCGCCGGTTTCCAGCGCTTCGAGAATGACGCGCGCGCGGGCGATCACCGGGGCCGGCAGGCCGGCCAGCTTGGCCACCTGCACCCCGTAGGAGCGATCGGCCGCGCCCTTGCGGACCTCGTGCAGGAACACCACGTCGCCGGCGTGTTCCTTGACCGCGACGGTGGCGTTTTCCACGCGGGGCAGCTTACCCGCCAGCGCCGTCAGCTCATGGTAATGCGTGGCGAACAACGCGCGGCAGCGGTTCACCTCGTGCAGATGTTCCAGCGTGGCCCAGGCGATGGACAGGCCGTCATAGGTGGCGGTGCCGCGCCCGATTTCATCAAGGATGACCAACCCGCGATCATCGGCCTGGTTCAGGATGGCGGCGGTTTCGACCATTTCCACCATGAAGGTCGAGCGCCCCCGCGCCAGATCGTCCGAGGCGCCGACGCGGCTGAACAATTGGCTGACGATGCCGATATGGGCGCTGGTGGCTGGCACGAAGCTACCCATTTGCGCCAACAGGGCGATCAGGGCGTTCTGCCGCAGAAAGGTTGATTTACCGGCCATGTTGGGGCCGGTCAGCAGCCACAGATCCGAGTCCTCGCCCAGCACGCAATCATTGGCGATAAAGGGCGATCCGGCCTGTTTTAGTGCCTGTTCAACGACCGGGTGACGGCCCCCGGTGATGTCTAGTACGCGGGAGTTGTCCACCCGCGGGCGGCACCATCCCTCGCCCCGTGCCAGATCGGCCAGCGAGATGGCCAGATCCAGCTCCGCCAGCGCTGCGGCGGCGGCGGCGATAGGGCCGGAATTATCCAAAATTTGCGATTTCAGGCTGTCATAGAGCCGCTTTTCGATCTCCAGCGCGCGCCCGCCAGCGTTGAGGATGCGGGTCTCCATCTCGGTCAGGGCGGGGGTGGTGAAACGGAGCTGGTTCGCCGTCGTCTGCCGGTGCTTGAAGCTGTCCGAGAGGGGCGGCGACAGCATCTTTTCGGAATGGGTGGCCGTGACCTCGATGAAATAGCCCAGGACGTTGTTGTGCTTGATCTTGAGCGAAGAAATCCCGGTTTCGCGGGCATAGTCCTGCTGCATGCGGGCGATCACGCTGCGGCCTTCGTCACGCAGTTGGCGCAATTCGTCCAGTTCGGTGTCATATCCGGGTGCGATGAACCCGCCATCACGCGCCAGAAGGGGCGGCTCGGCCACAAGGGCCTGATCCAGAAGATCAAGAAGCGCGTCATGTCCCGTGAGAGATGAGAGCGCGCGTTTAAGCAGATCCGGCAGTTCGGTGCCGTCAAGCGTCTCGGCGATCTCGGCGGCCTGCGTCAGCCCGCCTCGCACTGCGGACAGATCGCGCGGGCCGCCCCTGTCGAGGCCCAGCCGCGACAGCGCGCGATCAAGGTCGGGCACCTTTCGCAGGGCGTCGCGCAGGCGGGCCGCTATGTGAGACTGTTCCACCATGAAAGACACGCAATCGAGCCGCTCGGTAATCACGTCAATGACCTGCGAGGGGCTGGACAGCCGCCGCTCAAGCAGCCGGGCACCGGCGGCGGTTACGGTGCGATCCACCGCCGCCAGAAGCGAGCCGGCACGGCCCCCCGAAAGGCTCTGCGTCAGTTCAAGGTTACGGCGGGTCGCGGCGTCGATCTGCATGACACGGGTGGCATTTTCGCGCTGGGGCGGGCGCAGCAGGGGCAGGCGACCACGCTGCGTGACATCGAGGTAATCCACGATCGCGCCCATGGCGGCCACCTCGGCGCGGGTGAACTGCCCATAGGCATCGAGGCTGCCGACGCCGAACAGATCGCGCAGGCGCTTGTCGCCATTGGTGCTATCGAACGAGGTGCGGCCCAGCGCCGTTGGAGATGCCCCCGATTCAGAGACTGTTTCGGCCAATTCGCCCTCAAGCGTTTCGGGCAGGATCACCTCGGACGGCATCAGGCGGGCCAGTTCGGGGCCAAGGCGCACGGCAGGCAGTTCCATCACGTGAAACGACCCGGTCGAGATATCGACCCATGCCAACGCCCCTGCATCGCGGACGCGGGCATAGGCGGCAAGGTAATTGTGCCGCCGCGCCTCCAGCAGGCTATCCTCGGTCAGGGTGCCGGGGGTGACGAGGCGCACCACCTCGCGCCGGACAACGGCCTTGGAGCCGCGCTTTTTCGCGGTGGCCGGATCTTCCATCTGCTCGCACACGGCGACGCGAAAACCCTTGCGGATCAGGGTCAGCAGATAGCCCTCGGCGGAATGGACGGGCACGCCGCACATCGGGATGTCGGCGCCGTCATGCTTGCCCCGCTTGGTCAGGGCAATATCCAGCGCCTCGGCCGCCGCCACCGCGTCATCAAAGAACATCTCGTAGAAATCACCCATCCGGTAGAACAGCAGCGCACCATCGTATTGCGCCTTGATCTCGAGATACTGCGCCATCATGGGCGTGACGTTTCCGGTGTTCGAACTCACGATTGCCCCCCAGAGTTTCGCCCGGACCTTACAAACCACGCACCGCAGGGAAAAGGCGAAAACGCAGCGCGGTTGAGGCGCGGGCGTTCACAGGGTAAGAGATTGCAACCCAAGCAAGGCAGGCACGACAACATGTCCAAATCCAAGATCACCCCGGAAGAGGCGCTGGCCTTTCACCTGGAACCCACGCCCGGCAAGTTCGAGATCACCGCGACGGTTCCGATGACGACGCAGCGCGACCTGAGCCTGGCTTATTCCCCGGGGGTTGCCGTGCCCTGCGAGGCGATCGCCGAAGCGCCCGAGACGGCATTCGACTACACCAACAAGGGCAACCTCGTGGCGGTGATCAGCAACGGCACCGCGGTTCTGGGGCTGGGCAACCTCGGGGCGCTGGCATCCAAGCCGGTGATGGAGGGCAAGGCGGTCCTGTTCAAGCGCTTTGCGGATGTGAACAGCATCGATATCGAACTGGATACCGAGGACGCCGACGCGTTCGTGGACGCGGTCAAGCTGATGGGGCCGACATTCGGGGGGATCAACCTTGAGGATATCAAGGCGCCCGAGTGTTTCATCATCGAGCAGCGCCTCAAGGAAGAGATGAACATCCCCGTGTTCCATGACGATCAGCATGGAACGGCGGTGATCTGCGCGGCAGGATTGATCAATGCGCTGCATCTGTCGGGCAAGAAGATCGAGGATGTGCGCATCGTCGTCAACGGCGCGGGTGCGGCCGGCATCGCCTGTATCGAACTGCTGAAGGCGATGGGTGCGCGGCACGACAACTGCATTTTGTGCGATACCAAGGGCGTGATCCACCAGGGCCGCAAGGACGGCATGAACCAGTGGAAATCGGCCCATGCGGCCAAGACCGATGCCCGCACCCTGGAAGAGGCGATGGATGGCGCGGACGTGTTCCTTGGGGTGTCGGTCAAGGGGGCGGTGACGCAGGGCATGGTGGCCTCGATGGCGGACAACCCGGTGATTTTCGCCATGGCCAACCCCGATCCCGAGATAACGCCCGAAGAGGCGCACGAGGTGCGCGTCGATGCCATCGTGGCCACCGGGCGCAGTGATTATCCGAACCAGGTGAACAACGTTCTGGGCTTTCCCTACCTGTTCCGGGGGGCGCTGGACATTCATGCGCGGGCGATCAACGACGAGATGAAGATCGCCTGCGCCGAAGCGCTGGCGGCGCTGGCGCGCGAGGATGTTCCCGACGAGGTGGCAATGGCCTATGGCCGCAACCTGACGTTCGGGCGGGA
>CAZOKA010000020.1:0-14925 GCA_964580265.1 uncultured Rhodobacterales bacterium
GAGATCAGCGCGCAGAGGCCGCGCGCATTCGGCAATGCCGTCAAGGGGCAGGCGGCGCTGCTGCGGCTGGACCGGCGCGATTGCCGACAGATATTTGCCGACGGCGTGCATGTCGTGCCGCATGCCGATGGCACCGTGGCGATCGGATCAACCAGCGAGCGGGACTTTGACAGCGCTACGGGCACAGATGCGCAACTCGACGCGGTGCTGTCGCGTGCACGGGCCGCGGTGCCGGCACTGGAGGGTGCCGAGGAGGTCGAGCGCTGGGCCGGTCTACGCCCGCGGGCGCGCACGCGCGCGCCGGTGCTGGGGCCGCATCCCTTGCGCGCGGATGAATTCATCGCCAATGGCGGGTTCAAGATCGGCTTTGGCATGGCGCCCAAGGTGGGGGCGGTGATGGCCGACCTGGTACTGGATGGGCGCGATGCGATCCCGGAGGGATTCCGGCCCGAAGCGAGTTTCTGAGCCATAACGGGTGCAATGAGTATTTTTGGCAAGATGAAGCAGCATTATTGCGCGCTGGCGCTCATGCAAAGCCGCCCATCCGGGCCGCGCACCCAGAGCGTGCCGCCGGATTTCCAGCAAAGCTGCGCCGGCTCAAAATGCATGAGCGGGGCGGTGGCGCGGAATGAAAAGGCGCGCAGGCTGCCAAGTTGGCGCTTGGCCAGAAGCATCAGGAGCTGCGCCAGCAGCGGGCCATGCGTGACCAGCCCGCCATACCCTTCGACATCGCGGGCATAGTCCAGATCATAGTGGATGCGGTGACCGTTGAACGTGAGCGCCGAGTAGCGAAACAGCATCGTGCTGTCGAAACGGGCCTGTTCGCATATGTCCTCATCGCGCGGGGCGGTGGGCGGCGTGGATGCCGGTGCGCCCGGATCTGGATCGTTCCGGTAGACGAGATCCTGCCACTCGGTAACGCTCGGTTGACCGGCCTGCGTGATTTCGTGGCGCAGCGTGACGAAGGCCAGCGGTCCGGTGCGCCCCGCCTTGCGGGTAATTGCGTGCAGGGTCGTGGTCTTTTCCGCCGGGGTGCCCGCGATCAGCGGCGTGTGAAACTCCAGCCTCCCGCCCGCCCACATCCGGCGCGGCAGGCCGGTATCAGGAATAGCCCCGGTGCCGGGGCGCGGGTGCCCGTCACGGCCCAGCTCACCGGGTGGATACGCCTGCCAGAAATAGAGCTGGTGAAAAAACGGCGGCAGGGCACCGCCGGCGGCGATAGTGCCCGCGCACCCCAGCGTGGCCAGAAAGGCGGCCGCGCGGGCGGGGTCCATGATATCGCTTTGACGTAGCGGCGTGGGAGCTTCATCCTGCATGCTTGGAAGCTAGGCGGACGCACGAGAGGAGGCAACGGCAAATGACGCTGCGTGTTCAGGCGCTTGACCACCTGGTTCTGACGGTTACCGATATCGGCGCGACCATTGCATTCTATCGTGACGTTCTGGGGATGGAGCCGGCTCGGTTCCAACCTGCCGATGGGTCGGACCGCTGGGCGTTGAGCTTTGGGTCGCAGAAGATCAACCTGCATCAGCGCGGCGCCGAGTTCGCGCCAAAGGCGGTGCATCCGCAGCCCGGCGCCGCGGATTTGTGTTTTCTGAGCGATCAACCCATATCCGATTGGCAGCGGCACCTGGCGAGTGCCGGGATCGAGATAGAAGAAGGCCCGGTGCCCCGAACGGGGGCAACCGGGCCGATCTTGTCGATCTACGTGCGCGATCCCGACGGCAACCTGATCGAAATCGCCAACCGGGCCTAGGGAATTTCCTTGCGCAGGGCCTCCATCAGGTTGGAAAGCGTTTTTCTGTAGGTTTCGCTGGTCAGGCGTCCATCTTCATCAAATTCCTTGGACGCCCCGGCCAAGAACATTTCCGGCCCTTGCAGCAGGCGAGGGCGAAACGCCACCAGGCAATTGCGCAACATGACCTGGGCCCGCTCACCGCCCGCGCGTCCGGCCGCGGCGGACATGATCGCCACGGGTTTGCCGGGCAGGGGGTTTGGTTTGGTCCGGCTGATCCAGTCCAGTGCATTCTTGAGAGCGCCGGAAATGCCCTTGTTATACTCGGTCGTTGAAATCAGAACCGCGTCTGCCTGCGCGATCTGATCGGCAAGGGTCTGAACCTTGGCGGGGATGCCGGTAGCGGTTTCGTCATCCTCGTTGAACAATGGCAAGTTCAAATCCGCGATGGTCAGGTCGGCCTTGTCGAAAAGGCGTGCGGCCTCGTGCAGGAGTAGCGTGTTGAAAGATGCCTGCCGGAGAGACCCGGACAGGCCAAGTAGTTTTGGTCGGGACATTTCGCACCTGTATTCATTTGATCTCGCACAGACCTAACCGCATGGAACCCGGTGACAATCTGCGCAAGCGCACAGTGAGTGTGATCGGGGTGTGTCAGTTCGAGGTGGCGTCGATGCCGTCGGGTTGCCCGACAATCACGAAACTGAGTGCCTCCGGCTTCAGGCGTTCACGCGCGACGCGGTTCACATCCTTCAGGGTGACCGCACGAACGCGGTCGTTTCGCGTCTGGGCATAGTCGATGGGCAGGCCCTGCATCTGCATCCCGACGATTATGTTTGCAATCGGGGCGTTACCGTCAAACCGCAGGGGATAGGCGCCTGTCAGGTAGGTCTTGGCATCCTCGATTTCCTGCTTGGTAACGCCGTTGGTTGCGATACGCGCCCATTCCTGCCGAATCATGCTGGCGGCCTGTGCCATGGTCTGGTTGCCGGAGGCGACCGACCCCATCCAAAGCGTCGCCTGGTCGCGATCCGCCAGATAGGTGCTGATACCATAGGTCAACCCGCGTTTTTCGCGCAATTCCTGCATCAGGCGGCTCTCAAACGATCCGCCACCAAGAATGTGGTTGAGGATATAGGCGGCAAAGAAATCGGGATCGTCAAGGGTGACGCCCTCCTGCCCGAAAACCGCAACCGATTGCGGTGTGTCATACGCTATGACCTGCGTGTCACCGTCGAAATCCGGTGTAGCTTTGGGCGGCAAGGGGGCGCCCTTGCCAGGTAGATCGCCCAACAGATCATCAAGCAGCACCGCAAGCTGATCGGCGGATATATCCCCGACCGCGCCGATATAGACCCTGTCACGCGCAAGCGCGCCGGCGTGGGCCTCCTTGATGTCCTGCCGCGTCAGGTCCGGCACCGTGTCGAGCGTGCCACTTGTCGGAATGGCATAGGGATGATCGCCGAACACGGCGGCGTCGAATGCCTTGTAGGCCATGCGGCGAGGGTCGTTCGCGTCTGATTGCAGTCTTGAAATGACCTGCGCGCGCACGCGCTCAATCGCATCGGGGTCAAAGCGCGGCTTGAGCAGGCTTTGCCGCAGCAGGTCGATGGCGGCATCGCGGTTCTCGGTCAGGAATCGCGCTGAGATGCGCACCGCGTCCGCAGAGGTGTCATAGCTGAACTTGGCGGCAAGCGAATCACGGGCGCGGGCGAAGGCGCGCGCATCCAGCTCGCCTGATCCTTCCTCCAGCAGGGCGCTCATCAGGTTGGTCGCGCCGGCCTTGTCGGCACTGTCCAGCGCGGCGCCGCCGCGAAACCGGATTTCCAGCGCGGTGAACGGGATGTCGTGATTTTCCACCAGCCACGCGGTCAGGCCACCGGGGGTTTCCACCTGCTGAATATCTACAGCGGCGCGCGCGCCCGGCGCGGCCAGCAATAGCGCCGCAAACAGGGCGGCAATGAGCGGGCCAACGGTTTGACGGATCATTGCGTGACCTCCCCCTTGTCGAGGTAGCCGGTGACGGCGCGGCGCTTGTCCAGAACATCGCGCGCGGCGGCCATGATATCGTCGGCGCTGACCGCTTGGATGATGTCAGGCCATTCCTGCACATCTTCGACGGTCAGGCCCTGCGTCAACGCCCCGCCATAGCGCCGCGCGAGGTGCTGCACGTCGTCGCGGGCGTAGATCTGGCTGGCGCGCGCCTGTAGCTTGATGCGTTCCAGTTCCTGCGTATCGACGCCTTCGCTCATGAAGTCGGCCAGGGCGGTATCCAGGGCCTTTTCGGCCTGTTGCAGGCTGACCCCTTCGGCAGGCACGACGACCAAATCGAACGTCGTGTCGTCCAGCGACTTGCCGCTGTAATAGGCCGCGGTATGCACCGCCACGGAGGCATCGAATTGCAGCTTTTCCGCCAGAACCGAAGTCTGACCGCCGCCAAGTATATCCGACAGAAGCGTCAGCGCCGCCGCCTTTTCCTGCGCGCCGCTGTCGCGTTCCGGCGCAAGGTAGGACCGCGAGACATAAGGCGTGCCGACGCGTGCATCGCGCATCACCAGGCGCCGTTCGGCGATTTGCGGCGGTTCCTGCGGGCGGCTGCGCGGCTTGAGGTCCGGATTGGCGGGCAGGGGGCCATAGTGCTTTTCGGCCAGGGCGCGCACCTCGTCCGGCGTCACGTCGCCCGCGACCACCAGGATCGCGTTGTTGGGGGCATAATAGGTGCGGTAGAAGTCCAGAACCTGTTCGCGGTTCAGCGCCTCCATTTCGGCCCGCCAGCCGATGATCGGTATGCCGTAAGGATGGTTTAGGTGCTGCGCCGCCCGCTTCTGTTCGCGAAACAGCGCACCGGGATCGTTTTCAACCCTCTGGTTGCGCTCTTCCAGGATCACGTTGCGCTCGGTCACGATGTCCTTGCCGGCCAGGCGCAGGTTGACCATGCGGTCCGCTTCCATCTGCATCATCAATTCCAGCCGGTCGGCGGCGATACGTTGATAATATCCGGTATAATCCTGGCTGGTGAACGCGTTATCCTTGCCGCCATGCCGCGCCACCGTGGCCGAAAATTCGCCGGGATCAACCGAGTCGGTGCCCTTGAACATCAGGTGCTCAAGGTAATGCGCCACGCCCGAGGCGCCCGGCGGCTCGTCCGCCGCGCCGGCCCGATACCATACCATGTGCACGGCAACCGGGGCGCGATGATCCTCGATCACGACAACATCCATGCCGTTGTCCAGCGTGAAATCGGTGACCTGATCGCTGGCGGCTATCGCCGCGGGGGGCAGCAAAAACATACCCAGCAGGGTCACTATGGCGCGCAACATGAATGGACCTCCTCGAAGTCGTGGCGGTGACGCTTCCACTTAGATACGGGCCCGAGCAATGGCTTCAAGTCGGTCTGACGCTTATGTGAGAATGCCCTTAACCGCCCGGCGGAGCCGAGGGCGTCTCGACCCCGAGTTGCCGATACCGTTGCAGCGCCGCGTAGGGATCAAGGATCTGCGGCTTGTAGGCCTGCTTGTAGCGGTCGGTATTGACGATCTTGATGCCAGTGAACCGCCCGCGCCGCCGGCGGAATTCCGCGTCTTCAGCGGCAACCGTCTGGCGGATGTTGCCGGGAACGCCGTTGCGGGTGGCGTGTTGTAGCAGCGCGCTGTCGGCCTGCGGCACAGCGCCGCCTTCGCGCATCGCCGAGCGCCGCCCGCCAAGGCTGGCGACGGCATCGGCGACCGGGTCTTGATCCGTGCGGTTGCCCTGTCCGGGTGTCGGCGTCGGCAACTGGGAAAGGTTCCCTGGCGTTTCCAACGGTTTTCCGGGCAGAATCGAAAATTCGTCCGGCCCCTCGCCCGGTGGCTGCAAGCTCCGCAGCTCGGGTGGTGTCCCGTCCCCCGAACAGGCCGCCAACAGCAGGCCCATTGCCAAGATCATCGCGCGCGGCATCCGCATTGCCACCCTCCTGATTTCTTCGCCCTCAGACTTAGCGGATCGAAAGGCGGGCGTCACGGGGCCTTTTTGCCTCCGGCAAAAAACACCAATCCCAAGGCACCGGCGAAAATCGCCGCATCCGCCAGGTTGAAGGCATAGGGATTGGCGATTCCACAACACGACATGTTCAGGAAATCCGCCACTGCCCCATACAGGATGCGATCCACCACGTTTCCCATCGCGCCGCCCACCAGCAGCCCCGCCGCCACCAAGCCGACGCGTCCGGGCGGATCACGGTGCACCCACCACAGAACCGCGCCGGAAATGACAAGTGCCAGCGCGATCAGGCCCCAGCGCATGATGTCACTGTCCTGCGAGAACAGGCCGAAGTTGACGCCGGTGTTCCACGCCATCCGCAGGTTCAGGAACGGTGGCAGCACGTCGATTCGGCCCAGCTCGCGCAGGGTCATCCAGTGCACGACAAGGTATTTCGTGGCCTGGTCGGCCAGAAACGCCCAAAAGCCAACCCAGAATACCAGCCGCATCATACAGTCCCTTTCGTGCGCCGCGCCTCAGTGCCGGAAATGGCGCATCCCGGTAAACACCATCGCCAGCCCCGCCTCGTCGGCGGCGGCAATTACCTCGTCGTCACGCATCGAGCCGCCGGGCTGAATCACCGCCCTCGCCCCCGCCTCGGCCGCGGTCAACAGCCCGTCGGCGAAGGGAAAGAACGCGTCCGACGCCACGACCGAGCCTTGCGTCAGCGGCTCGGGCAGGCCCAAGGCCTCGGCCATGTCGGCGGATTTGCGCGCGGCGATGCGGCAACTGTCCACGCGGCTCATCTGCCCGGCGCCAACGCCAACGGTCGCGCCGTCATTGACATAGACGATGGCGTTGGACTTGACGTGCTTGGCCACCCGCCAGGCAAACAGCATGTCGGCCATTTCCCGGTCGCTGGGCGCGCGCTTGGTCACCACCTTCAGATCATCCATGTTCAGGTGGCCGTTATCCTTGTCCTGCACCAGGAAGCCGCCCGATACCTGCCGGTAGGTCAGCGACGCCTCGGCCGGATTGGCAAGGCCCGGCGTGATCAGCAGGCGCAGGTTCTTCCTGGTGGCGAACAGATCCTTTGCTTCCTGATCGGCGCCCGGCGCGATCACCACCTCGGTAAAGATCGACGCGATTTCCCGCGCCGTTTCCAAATCCAGCTTGGAATTCAGCGCCACGATACCGCCGAACGCGCTGGTCTGGTCGCATTGAAAGGCGCGCGCATAGGCCTCTTTCAAGGTCGCGCCGCGGGCCACGCCGCAGGGGTTGGCGTGCTTGATGATGGCGCAGGCCGGGCCATCCTTGGGCAGAAACTCACTGACCAGTTCGAACGCGGCATCGGTGTCGTTGATATTGTTATAGCTGAGTTCCTTGCCCTGCACCTGCTGGGCGGTCGCCACGCCGGGGCGGTTCGTGCCATCCACGTAGAACGCCGCGCCTTGATGCGGGTTTTCTCCATAGCGCAGGGTCTGCGCCAATTGCCCGGCCACCGCGCGGCGGCGCGGCGCGGCCTCGCCGATGGCGCCCGCCATCCACGTGGACACGGCGGCGTCATAGGCGGCGGTGCGGGCATAGGCCGTCTGCGCCAGCTTGCGGCGGAACTTGGGGCAGGTCGCGCCGTCGTGCTGATCCATGTCGCCGATCAGCTTGTCATAATCCTCCACGTCCACCACGACGTTGACGAAGGCGTGGTTCTTGGCCGCCGCGCGGATCATCGCCGGGCCACCGATGTCGATGTTCTCGATGCAGGTGTCATAATCGGCGCCCTCGGCAACCGTCTTTTCGAACGGATAAAGGTTTACCACCAGCAGATCGATTGCGCCGATGCCATGCGCCGTCATGGCGGCGACATGCGCGTCGTTGTCGCGCAGCGCCAACAGCCCGCCATGCACCGCCGGGTGCAGGGTTTTCACGCGCCCGTCCATCATCTCGGGAAAGCCGGTGATGTCCGCCACGTCGCGCACCGTCAGGCCCGCCTCGCGCATCGCCTTTGCCGTGCCCCCGGTTGATATCAACTCGACCCCGCGCGCATCCAGCGCGCGCGCCAGCTCGATCAGGCCGGTCTTGTCGGATACGGAAATCAGCGCGCGGCGCAGCTTGGTCATCTCGGTCATCGTTCGGGTTCCCCGGATAGGTTCAGGTGGTCAGGTCCAACTCTTCCCGGTTCAGATCGCGAATGCTGATCGGCGTGTCCTGCGCCTTGGCCAGCGACCACCGGGTGCGTGTCGCATAATCCATTGCGCGCCCGGATAAAACGACTTGTTTGGTCGCACGCGGCCTCAATCGCCCCTTTTCAAGGTAAACGCTCGGCTCCAGCGTCAATTCCTGCACACCGTCGTGGCGGAACACCCAGATTTCCCCGCTCTTGAGCGCCAGCGAAACCGCAGCGCCGCCCATGTCCAGCGACGGCTCGACATCCGGGTGCAGGTGAAACCGGATCTGGAACGGCACACCCTCAAGGCGGGTATCGTCCAACGCCTTGTCAAAGCGGCGCTTGTGAGTGTCGTCTATCGCCAGCAGCAGATCCTCGCCCAACATTCCGCGGCCTTCGAACGTCAGCTCGATCGTGCGCGCATGGGTCAGGCCGTGGGTGCCCAGGTATCCGTCATGCCCACCCTGGAACCGGATGCCATCGGGCGCATGGCTCATTTCCACCGGCACGGAGTTCGGCGCATCGGTCAGCCACTCGCCGCGCGTGCGCCCCGCCCCCAGCCGGGCGCTGGAGTACCCCGCCAATGCCAGGGTCGAGTGGCTGGCCGTGGCGCGGCCGGCGCGGCGCCATTCGGCCCCGAAACTCGCGCCTGATCCACAGTTGACGATCAACGGCCGCCTGCCCGAGGTCACCTCGAACGCCAGGGTCGAGGCGTGCGCGCCCTTTGACGCCGCGCCGGTGGGCGGTGCGCTTGCGTCGATGATGACGCTGGTGCGCCCGGCGCTCAGGCGGGCATAGCCCATCGACAACCCCTCGGGGGCGCGGCGCCCGCCCGTGCCCGACGCGGTCAGGGCCATGTCCAGCAACCCTTCGGCGCCTCGTCCGCCGCCATGAAACCGCGCCAATCCACCATCCGCATGGCGCAACGTGCGCAGGGCGGGGGCGATCCGCTCGATCGCTTCAAGATGGTCCGGCAAGGCGGTCTTGCCGTCTTCGGACAGGGCCGCCGATGCCCATGTCAGCAGTGTAAACACCTCCAGCAGCTCTTCGGGGTTGCGCGTGGGGATGCCGCCCTGGTCGTCCACCTGCGCACGGCTTTCGCGGGCCAGCGCGCGCCGGGCGGGTTCGGTGAACCCGGACATGCCCTGTAGCGACAGGCCAGCATACAAAAGACCTGTCATGGCCTCGAACCGGGGCAGGCCGGGCGCTGCCGCCTGCCAGCGACGGCCAAGGAAGATCGCCTGATGGGCCAGCGCGCGATAGAACGCCTGCGCCTGTTCGCCGTCCTGCCCGCGCAGCAGGAACAGGGCGTGGTGAATCCACCGAATCATGCGCCGGCCCGTCAGTTCCGGTGTCCATCCTGGGCCGTGCCCGTCGCCATACCGCGCGATCCAGTCCCACAGCCACGCCTGCGCCCGCGCCCGCGCGGTGGCGTCGCCCACCGCGGCCAGATCATCGAGCCAGCGAAACCCGTGCAGCGCATCGGCATAATCGGCATCGGGCGGCGTGATATCCCACGGGGACCGGCCCGGCGCCTCGATCAGGTGCCCGGCGAACAGCAGGTTCCCGGCAAGCAGTTGCCGCCCCCGCGCATACGATCCGATTGTGCGCGGCTCTGGCTGGCTGACGAATCCGGTTGCCGGGCGCGCAAGACTGCTCGCCCGCGCGTGCACGCGGTTCATCCAGCGCGTGAGCCGCGCCGAAACGCTGTTGGGTGTGGGCATCTGCACGGGCCTCTCACGCACTTGCGGCGTCTTGGTGCGATCATACCCACCGTCGGCCACCCTGTCACCCGTGTTGTGCGGCGCGGCGTGCGGGCGGGGGGCTGTCCGCCCCCCATCGCGCCCCTGGCGCGATTCCCCCCGAGAGTATTTTCAGCAAGATGAAGCAGGGAATCAGCGGGTGAGCCGGACGATATAAAACCCGTCCATGTGGCCTAGGTCAGGCCAATAATCAGGGCGCAGGCGCACTCCGCCCTCGGGCGTGATCCAGTCGGGCGCAATGCCGGGCAGGTCGAGCGCCCTGGCGTCGGTGGTCAGGCCGGTATGGCGGGCCAGCGCCTCTTCGACTTGGCATTCGCCCTCGTCCGGCAGCAGCGAGCAGGTGCAGTAGATCAGCCGCCCACCGGGCGCCAGCAGGCCAAGGGCGTGGTCGATCATGCGCGCTTGCAACTCCATCAAGGCGCCGTAGTTCGACCCGTCCTGCGCATGTGGCAGGTCCGGGTGACGGCGAATCGTGCCCGTGGCCGAGCATGGCGCATCCAGCAATATAGCGTCATACTGCCCCTCATGCGTCAGCGCATCGCCAACCACCGTGGTGGCCGTCAGCCCGGTGCGTTCGAGGTTTTCCGTCACTCGCGTCATTCGGGCGGCCGAGATATCCAGCGCGGTCACGTCCGCGCCCGCAGCGGCTAGTTGCATGGTCTTGCCGCCCGGCGCGGCGCACATGTCCAGCACACGCTCGCCCGGCTGCGCGGCCAGGATTCGCGCCGGCATGGCGGCGGCGGCGTCCTGCACCCACCATTGCCCGTCGTCGAACCCCGGCAGGCCGGAGACCTGCCCGCCCTGCGACACCCTGACCGTTCCGGTCGGCAGCAATGTGCCGCCCAGCATTTGCGCCACGGCGGCGGGGTCGGCGCGCGCGGTGACGTCCAGCGGCGCACCGGCGAAATGCGCGGCCTCCATCGCGGCGACGGTGGGCGCGCCGTAGGCCTCGGCCAGCGGTGCGCGCAGCCATTTGGGCAGGCGCGGCACGCGCAGCTTTTCCCACGCCGCCGGTCCTTCGGCGGCGATCTTGCGCAGAACGGCGTTGACCATCCCCTTCATCGGGGCGCGGCGCTTGTCCGCGGCGACGATGGATACCGCGTCATTGACCACGCCGTGCGCATCACCGCCCTGGCAGATTTCGACCGTGGACAGGCGCAGCACGTTGCGCACATGCAGCGGCGGCGCCTTGCGCAGGTGCCGCGCGAGCAGGCGATCAGCCCGTTCCAGCCCGCGCAGCGTATCCAGCGCAAGGCGCTGCGCCCGCGCGCGGCCGGCGGGATCAAGCCGGTGCAGCGCGCCGCCCGACAGGGCCTCGGGCATCAAGCGCCCCTCGCCCAGAACCTGGTCCAGCAGGAAAACGGCGCTGGCGCGCGGGGTTGGATCGGGGGATGTCATGGCGGCGGTCCTTGCTCTGGCTCGGGGGAGGCGTATATCAAGAGGCACAGCAGTAAGGAAGCCATGCCATGACCGACGCCGAGAAACCCCTTCCCCCTGCCGCACAGCGCGCCCTGGCCGAGGCTGAAGCGCGCCGCAAGGCGGCAGGCGCCGCGCAGCCGCCAAGAGAGTTGGGCGGCCGCGACGGCCCCGAACCCGTGCGCTACGGCGATTGGGAGAAAAAGGGCATCGCGATAGATTTCTGATCGCCGGGTTCAGTCCAGGCGCAGATCGGCAGACTCGCCTTTCCCCTCGTCGGCGACAAAGCGCAGGCTGCGCCCGTCATACAAGACAACCTGGCAGTTGGGGCCAAGATCGCGGCTGCCCCATGCCATTTCGCGGCAGAAATACCCGTCTTCCCATCGCCACGCGCCGGTGACCGCACGGCCCAGGGCGCGCCCCTCGATCCGGCCATCGCGCCGCACCTGCAAGGTGATGCCGAAACGGCGCAAGTCGCGCCCCTCGACCAGCGATTCGAAAGCTTGTTCGCTGCGCACGGGCTTGAACCCCTCAGCCTGCGCACCGCGCGGCAAAAGCGCCGCGACCAGGGCGATCGCCATGATACCGTATTGCGCGAGGCAACGTCGCATTTCCAACTCCCGGCGTCATCATGTCACGCCAGGGTTACGCGCCAGCATGGCGCGCGGATCATATTCAGTCGTCCTTGAGTCCCAGGACATCCAGCATGTCGTATTCGCCGGGGCCCTTGTCCTGCCCCCATAGCGCCGCCTTGAGCGCGCCGCGCGCGAACACCGCGCGGTCGGTGGCGACATGGCGCAGGGTGATCCGCTCGCCCGTTCCGGCGAACAGGACATCATGTTCGCCCACGATATCGCCGCCGCGGATCGCCGTGAACCCGATATCGCCCCGGCGGCGGGCGCCTGTCATCCCGTCGCGGCCAGCATCGCGCACATCGGCAAGGCGCACACCGCGCCCCTGCGCCGCCGCCTCGCCCAGCATCAACGCCGTGCCCGAGGGCGCATCGACCTTGCGGTTGTGGTGGGCCTCGATCACCTCGATGTCGAAATCGTCATCTAGCGCGGCAGCCACGCGTTTCGTCAATTGAACCAACAGGTTGACACCAAGGCTCATGTTGCCCGCCCGGATGATCGGGGCATGGCGCGCGGCGGCGCTTATGCGGCCTAGGTCATCATCCGACAGGCCGGTCGTGCCGATGACATGCACCGCGCGCGCCTGTGCGGCCAGCGCCGCGAACTCCACCGTGGCGGCGGGCGCGGTGAAATCAATCACCGCCTGCGCGCGGGCCAGCGCCTCAAGCGCGTCGTCGGTGACCGTCACGCCAAGCGCCGCGCCGCCCATCGCGGTGCCGACATCCTGCCCGATCCAATCGTGGCCGGACCGCTCGACCGCGCCCACCAGGCGCGCGCGGGGGCTTTGCGTGATGGTGTCCACCAGCATCCGGCCCATGCGGCCCGATACGCCCGTGACGACGATTCCCGGCAGATCTGTCATTGCCTTTGCTCCTTTTCGCGGTTCACAGCCGTGATAGCGAAGCACGCCACGCTTGGCAAAGCCCGCCTGAACCCTTAGATGCGCACCCATGGCAAAGAACAAATTCCACGACGGCCCCGGACCCAGCCAAAGACAGCTTCGCGTTGGCGAGCTGGTGCGGCGTGCGCTGTCGGACATCCTGATGCGCGGCGATATCCACGATACGGATCTGAACCGCCTTTCCGTCACCGTGGGCGAGGTGCGCATGTCGCCCGACCTGCGCGTGGCCACGGCCTTTGTGCTGCCGCTGGGCGGCAAGGGACAGGACGAGGTGGTCAAGCTGCTGGCGCGCAACCAGGGCGAGTTGCGCCGCATGATCGGGCGCAAGCTGACCCTGAAATTCGCGCCCGAGATCCGCTTCCAACTGGATGAAACATTCGATCGGCTGGACGAGGCACGAGAGCTGTTCTCGCGCGAAGAGGTCCGCCGCGACATCGAGGAGTGACATGCGCGCCCCCCGCATAGCCGCTGTGCTGCTGGGGGTGCTGATGTCCTATGCCGGCGCCGCCAGCGCGGCTGAGTGCCGCGACATGACCCATGCGGGGCAGGGCTATACCGTGTGCCGTGCTGCCCCCGCGCAAGATGCGCTGCGCCTGTTCCTCTATGATGACGCGGGCAAGCCGTGGGGCAGCTTCCGGCGCCTCGAATCGGCCCTGCACAAGCAGGGCGAGCGCCTGATCTTCGCGATGAACGCGGGCATGTATCACCCGGATCGCAGCCCGGTCGGTCACTACATCGAGGACGGACAGCAGGTCATGCGCGTGGTCAAAGGTGCAGGTCCGGGCAACTTCGGGATGCTGCCCAACGGTATCCTGTGCCTGCGCAAGGGCCGTGCCGACGTGATGGAAACGCGGTACTACCTGGCGGCGGCCCCGGCCTGCGCCTACGCCACGCAATCGGGGCCGATGCTGCTCATTGATGGCGCGCTGCATCCACGGTTCCTGCCCGACAGCACCTCGCGCCATGTGCGCAACGGGGTGGGCACCGCGCCCGATGGGCGCACCGCGTGGTTTGTCCTGTCCAATGGGCCGGTGACGCTCCATGAATTCGCCCGCATGTTCCGCGATGCGCTGGGCGTGCAGCAAGCATTGTATCTTGATGGCAACATCTCGCGCCTGTTCGCGCCCGAACTTGGCCGCGCGGATGTCGGTCTGCCTCTGGGGCCGATGGTGGGCGTGGTCGCTCCGGCCGAGTAAGGCGCATATGTCGCCGCGATCCTATCCTTGCGGCGTCATCCCGGACCGCGCCCGCGCACGCCTCAGGCCCAGCGCATGCTCGCGCCAGATAATCAGAACCCCCGCCGCGATCACCAGCGACGCACCGCTCAGCATCTGCGTTGTGGGCACCTCGCCAAAGACGAAATACCCGATCGCGATCGCGAACAGCATCGAGGCATAGTCGAACGGCGCCACCACCGACGCCCCGGCAAAGCGATAGGCCGAGGTCAGGAATATCTGCCCCAACCCGCCCAGAACCCCGGCAAGGATCAGCAAACCCGCCTCGGGGCCGGCGGGCATGACCCAGCCAAATGGCAAGCTCAGCGTCGCCAGGATCGTCGAGGTCAGCGAGAAATAGAACACCACCGCCGATGTCTGTTCGGTCTGCACCAGCTTGCGAATGTAGATCTGCGCCAGCGCCGCGCAGATCGCCCCGGTCAGCACCAGCATCGCGCCAACCGCTTCGCCCGTGCGCACGGTCTCCTCTTCCAGCAGCGTCAGGCGCGGCGCCAGCACCACCAGCACCCCGGCCAGGCCCAGCGCCACGGCGGCCATGCGAAACAGGCGCACCTGCTCTCCCAGGAACATCGCCGCGAATATCACCGTCAGCAGCGGCGCGGCGTACCCGATGGCTGTCACCTCGGGCAACGGCAGCAGGCCCAGCCCGGCGAACATCATCCCCATCGCCGCCGTGCCCACGAACCCGCGCCAGAAATGCCCCATGGGCGACGCCACCTTCAGCCCGGTGCGCAGGTCGCCCCTTATCGTCAGCCACGCGATGATCACCGGCATCGCGAAGAATGAGCGAAAGAATACCGCCTGCCCCGGCGGCACATGGTCCGACGTGGCCTTGATCAGCGAGGCCATGGTGATGAACATCACCACCGATGCCAGCTTGAGCGCGATTCCCTTGATCGGGTGCATGTGCGGGGCCTTTTCCTGCGCGCGGTGCGCCCATGCTGATCCGGCGGATCGGAAAGGTCAATCTGTGCGAGGGGTCGCCGCCTATCGCTGCCTGGGTCCGTTGGTGGCATTGAGCGGACGTTGGGCGACCGGACGAGGGGCCGCGCGGTGCCCGACCGCAGGGTGGGCGCTGAAACGCTGGTGGTTCGCGTTTTATGCCAGCCAAATACATCCTCGCTA
>CAZOKA010000021.1:0-14183 GCA_964580265.1 uncultured Rhodobacterales bacterium
ATCGCGCCCGTCGATCCATGTCGTCTGACCGCCGGTATGCTTGACCACCAGGCAGCGCACCTTGTCCGAGCAGTGCAGCAGTGCCGCGTCTGTGTTGGACTTGAGCGCAGTCACACGGCCGCCACGAGGGGCCTCGTCGGCGGTGATGACCAGTTTGGCGCCGCAATCGTTGATGCGGTTGCCAAGGGCATCGGGCGAGAAGCCGGCGAACACGACGGAATGAACCGCGCCGATACGTGCGCAGGCCAGCATCGCGTAGGCGGCCTCGGGAATCATGGGCAGATAGATAACCACCCGGTCGCCGCGCATGACGCCCTGGCTGAGCAGGACGTTGGCGAAACGGTTCACCTTTTCATGAAGTTCGCGGTAGGTGATGTGCAGGGCTTCGGCGTCAGGCTCATCGGGTTCCCAGATGATGGCGGTCTGATCGCCGCGGGTCGCGAGGTGGCGGTCGATGCAGTTTTCGGCGACGTTCAGGATGCCGTCCTCGAACCACCGGATATCGACGTTGCCGTAGTCAAAAGTGGTGTTCTTGACCTTGGTGAACGGTTCGATCCAATCAATGCGTTTGCCATGCTCGGCCCAGAAACTCTCGGGGTTCTTGACCGAGGCATCGTACATTTCGCGGTATTTCGCCGCGTCCACATGGGCTTTCGCAGCGAAGTCAGCGGCGGGTTCATAGGTGTTGTCGGACATGATGGACCTTCGTCTTTCTGTCGATTTTTCTTGCAATGGTGGCCGTCATACGCGCCCGCACTTGGGCGGTTCAGATGGCGAGATACTCGGCCCGCAGACTTTCGTTTTCAAGAACTTCCGCAGCGGTGCCATCAAACACGATACCGCCGGTGTCAAGAATCACGGCGCGATCAGCCAATTCAAGTGCCCGCACGGCATTCTGTTCCACGATGACGGTCGTAATGCCCTGCTCCTTGATGATGCGCAGGGTTTTCTCAATCTCATCCACGATCACGGGTGCAAGCCCCTCGTAGGGTTCATCCAGCAAAAGCACCTTGATATCGCGGGCCAGCGCGCGCGCGACCGCCAGCATCTGCTGCTCGCCGCCCGATAGTGTGACGCCTTCTTGTTTGCGGCGTTCCTTGAGGCGCGGGAACAGCTCGAACAGGCGGTCGATAGACCAACCTATTGGTGGGGTGATCTGGGCCAGTTCCAGGTTTTCCTCGACTGTCAGGCCGGCGATGATGCGGCGATCCTCGGGCACCAGTCCGATACCGGCCACGGCGGCCTCGTGACTGTTCATGTTGTGCAGTGGTTGATGGTCGAGCCAGATCTCGCCATGGGTGACCTGCGGGTTGTCCATTCGCGCGATCGAGCGCAGCGTGGTTGTTTTGCCTGCGCCGTTACGTCCCAGAAGTGCGAGGATCTCGCCCTCGTGCACGTTGAAGCTGATCTTTTGCACGATGTAGCTTTCGCCGTAGTAGCTTTCCATGTCCCAGACGGACAGGAAGGCCGGTGCGGTTTCAGCGTAGTTCTTGCCCTTGGAAAAGTCGGGTTTGACGTTCATTGGGTGTCCTTTCTTACGCCGCGGCTTCGCCGAGATAGGCTTCGCGCACCTTGGGGTGGCCCTTGATATTGTCGGGCGTGTCTTCGACCAGCGGGGAGCCCTGTGCGAGCACGGTGATCCTTTCGGCCAAGGAGAACACCACATGCATGTCATGTTCAATGATCGCGATGGTGATGTCGCGTTCGGACTTGATCCGCTTGAGCAGGTCGATGGTATTGTTGGTGTCGGCTCGTGCCATTCCTGCTGTTGGCTCGTCCAGCAGCAGCAGTTTGGGATCCTGTGCCAGGCACATGGCAATTTCCAGCCGCCGCTTGTCGCCGCGTGACATGGAGGCGGAGTGTGCGTGTCGCTTGTCGGCCATGTTCATGTCTTCAAGCATTGCCTCTGCGTGTTCGATGATGCCCTTTTCGTTGAAGCTATGTTCGAACGCATGCATGCGAAAGGCGCCGTCGCGCTTGGCAAAACAGGGGATCATCATGTTCTCCAGCACCGTCAGATCGCCGAAGATTTCGGGTGTCTGGAAGACGCGGGAAATGCCCATCTGGTTGATTTCGTAGGGTTTGCGCCCGAGAACGGATTGCCCCTCGAACATCACCGACCCGGTGTCGGGGATCAGTTTGCCCACCAGGCAATTGAGCAGGGTGGACTTGCCCGCGCCGTTGGGGCCAATGATGGCGTGCACGGTATTTTCCGCCACGTCCAGGTTCACGTCCCCCAAGGCTTGCAGACCACCGAAGCGCTTGTTGACGCCTTTGACTTCTAGGATACCCATGTCATGCGCTCCTTATTCCGCGGGTTTCGTGGGGTCGGTGTCGGTGCTGTCGTCGGGGCCGGACTTGCGGCGCCGGAACAGCCTTCCGATGCGCTGACCGCCTTCGACCAGACCGCCGGGCAGGAAGGTGACCACCAGCATGAACAGGATACCAAGGGTCAGGTGCCACCCCTTGCCGATGAACGGGTGCACGACTGTGACCAGAATATCCTCGATCCCGTCGGGCATGAAGGCAAACCATTGGTGCAGGATGTTGTCATTGATCTTCGAGAAGATGTTTTCGAAGTACTTGATGAAACCGGCCCCCAGGATCGGACCGATCAAGGTGCCTGCGCCGCCGAGGATGGTCATCAGAACCACCTCGCCAGAGGCCGTCCATTGCATGCGCTCGGCCCCGGCTAGCGGGTCCATGGACGCCATCAATCCGCCCGCGAGGCCCGCATACATGCCAGAGATCACGAAAGCCGCCAGCGTATAGGGCCGCGCGTTCAAGCCTGTATAGTTCATCCGTTGTTGGTTTGACTTGACCGCGCGCAGCATCATCCCGAAGGGCGAGCGGAACAGGCGCACGGCCAAGTAGAAGGATAGCAACAGAATGATTGCGCAGACGTAGTAACCGACCGAGAACTGGAATTGCCAACCGCCGAGCGACATGACGTAGGTGTCGCTCATCTCGAACCCGAAGAGCGAGGGGTAGGGCAGGCTGCCCGCACTTGCAGGAGCGGCATCCAGGATTCGTGGATCGTCGAGCGCCAGTTGCAGACCGGTTTCGCCGTTGGTGATCGGTGTGAGGACCGAGTAGGCCAAGTTGAACGACATCTGCGCGAAGGCCAGTGTCAGGATCGCGAAATAGATGCCCGACCGTCGCAGGCTGACATAGCCAATCAGCAGAGCAAAGACACCAGCGACAAGAACGCTGAGCGCAATCGCGGGGATGATGTTCATGCTCAGCAGCTTGAACATCCAGACCGCCGAGTAGCTGCCCACCCCGAGGAACGCGGCGTGTCCGAAGGACAGGTAGCCGGTCAGCCCGAACAGGATATTGTAACCGATGGCAAAGATCCCGAAGATCACGAAGCGCTGCATCAGGTCCGGGTAGCCGGCGTTGAACTGCGCCATGGCGCTGTCGGTTGGGAACGGGTTCAGGATGAACGGTGCGAAGATCGCCAAAAGCGCGACAATCAACAGGAGGCCCGTGTCTTTTTTATTCAGTCCCAGCATGGGCTTACTCCTCCATCACGCCCTTGCGACCCATGAGGCCACGCGGACGTGTAAGCAGAATGATGATTGCGACGAGGTAGATGATGATCTGGTCGATGCCCGGCAGGATCGACTTGATCTCATTCATCGAGGCGAAGGATTCGAGGATACCCAGCAGGAACCCCGCCAGAACCGCGCCCGGCAGTGAGCCCATGCCGCCAACAACGACAACGACGAAGCTGAGTACGAGGAAATCCATGCCCATGTGATAGTTGGGCGAGTTGATTGGCGCGTACATCACGCCGGCCAGCCCAGCCACCGCGGCGGCCATGCCAAACATCAGCGTGAAGCGCTTGTTTATGTTGATACCCAGAAGGCCCACTGTTTCGCGGTCGGCCATGCCCGCGCGCACCACCATTCCGAATGTGGTGAACCGCAGGAATGAAAACACCGCGCCGATGATAAGCGCCGAGAAGGCGAAATAGACCAGCCGCCAGTAGGGATAGATAATAGTGTTGGCGTCGAAGCCGATCAAAACGCCGAAATCGAACGAGCCGCGAAACATCGACGGCGCGCCGGTGGGGATCGGATTGGCACCGTAGAAATATTTGATGAGTTCCTGCAACACGATCGCCAGGCCGAAGGTGACAAGGATCTGGTCGGCGTGGGGGCGGCTGTAGAAATGCTTGATCAGGCCGCGTTCCATGACAAAACCGATGATCACCATGACGGGGATCGCGAAAAGGATTGATAGCGGAACTGCCCAATCCAGGATGGTTCCGCCGGTCGCGGAGCCAAACCATTTCTCGACATAGGTCATATCGACCTTGAGCGGGTTGCCAAGAAAATCGGTCTTTGTCTCGTCGATCACGGTGTAGCTGATGTTCAGTATCCTGGAAAAGGTGACAGCGCAGAACGCGCCGATCATGAACAGGGCCCCGTGGGCGAAATTCACGACACCCAAAGTGCCGAAGATCAATGTAAGCCCAAGCGCGATCAGCGCATAGGCCGAACCCTTGTCGAGTCCGTTGAGTATTTGCAGGATGATTGCGTCCATTGTCCCCACCTTGGGTTGTCAGGAATGACCGTTGGTCAGCCGTCACAGCCCGCGGGACCAGGCCCGGAGCGTGCAGAGGATGCGCGGGTGTCCGCGCATCCTCGGGGTTTGTTACGAAGTTCGGCTTCAGGAGCCGGGGTTGCACTCACCCAAGGCGCCACCGGCGAACATCGGGTGGTCGGGCTCATAGGTCACCTGCGCAGCCGGGGTCACCTCGACGACCTCCAGCAGGTCGAACTCGGATTGCGGGTTTTCCTTGCCGCGCACGACGAGAACGTCCTTGAAGCACTGGTGATCGTCGGCGCGATACAGCGTCTTGCCGTTGCCCAGCCCGTCGAACTCGAACCCTTCCAGCGCCTCGGCGATGCCGCAGGGGTTAAAGGTGCCCGCGCGCTCGGCAGCATCCGCATAAAGCAGCGTCTGGCAATATACCGTATGCGCGGCCTGGCTCGGCGGGAAGCCGTACTTGGTGCCGAAGGACTTGACGAACGCCTTGGAGGCGTCGTCCTGCAGCGACCAGTGCCAGTTGGTCGAGCCGTGAATACCCTTCACGTTCTCGCCGGCACCGCGTGCCATCAGGCGCGAGTAGAGCGGCACGACGATTTCGAAGTTCTTGCCGTTCACGACCTTTTCACGTAGGCCGAATTGCACTGCGTTGGTCAGCGAGTTGACCATGTTGCCGCCATAGTGGTTCAGGACCAGCACATCGGCGCCGGAGTTCATAACGGGCGCGATGTAGGAACTGAAGTCTGTCGCGGCGAGCGGGGTCTTGACCGTGTTGACGGTGTTCCAGCCCAGTGCCTCAGTGGCGGCGACGATGGATTCTTCTTGCGTCCAGCCCCATGTGTAGTCGGCGGTCAGGTGATAGGCGTTCCTGTCGCTGCCATAAAGCTGCTGCAACACTGGCGCCAGCGCGGCACCCGACATGTAGGCGTTGAAGAAGTGGCGGAAGCCGTTGGCTTTCTTGTCCTTGCCGGTGGTGTCGTTCGAGTGGGTCAGACCCGCCATGAAGATCACGCCGGCCTCTTGGCAGAGACCCTGCACGGCGATGGCCACGCCCGAGGACGAGCCGCCGGTGACCATGATGGCGCCGTCTTTTTCGATCATCGACCGAGCCGAGGCGCGAGCGGCGTCTGATTTTGTCTGGGTGTCACCGGTGACGTATTCCACCTTTTTGCCCAGGATGCCATTGCCCTGCAGTGCCTTGGAGCTGAAGGTGTTGAGCATGCCGCCGTCGCCACCGCCGTTCAGGTGCTCAACCGCTAGCTCATAGGCGCGCAACTCGTCTGCACCCTCATCGGCATAGGGGCCGGTCTGTGGCACGTTGAAGCCAAGCGTGACGCTACCCCCCATCGGCTCGTTGGTGTAGGCAGCCGCAGAAGAGGCTGTGAAGATCGTCGGAAGTGCAACGCCAGCGCCGGCGATTGCACCGGTTCTCAGCACGCCGCGGCGCGTAAATTTGTTGTTGGACATGGTATCCTCCCATTTCGTGAAACGCGGTCCGGCTCTCCTCAGGGCGCGGGCCGCAGGCACTATTGTGCAAATACATTATCGCTCAGGAAAAGAAAATTTCGCAACAAATGCTTTCAGCTAAACAATTTTTTTGTAAATAAATGAACAACAAGATGGTATATTCTGTAAAGAAATTCTATGGGCAGTGCAGAAACACCTTGATTCAGTTGGGAAAATAACATGCCGCAACGTCAACTCGTCGGAGGTCGCATTCGAGAGCGCAGGATGATCGCGGGTCTGCGTCAATCCGAAGTCGCAAGACGGGCGGGGATATCGGCCTCGTATCTGAATCTGATCGAACATAACCGTCGCAGAATCGGCGGCAAGCTTTTGCTCGACATCGCGCAAGTGTTGGGGGTGGAGCCGTCCAGCCTGAGCGAAGGGGCAGAGGCGGCGCTTATCACGCTGCTGCGGGAGGCGCGCGCGGCCGACCCCATGGCAGGGGCGGAGCCGGATGCGCTGGAAGATCTTGCAGGTCGATTTCCTGGCTGGGCGCGCTTGTTGGCAGGACGGCACCGGCGAGTGGTGGATTTGGAACATACGGTCGAAACGCTGACAGACCGATTGGCGCATGATCCGCATCTGGCCGCTGCCTTGCATGACATGCTCTCCACGGTAACGGCAATTCGCGCCACGGCGGGCATCCTGGCCGATACACGCGAGTTGGAGCCTGAATGGCGTGACCGGTTTCACCGCAACATCAACGAGGACAGCGCCCGCTTGGCAAACAGCAGTCAGGCGCTGGTGACCTACCTGGACGAGGCAGGGGAAACCGACGCGGCGCTATCTTCACCACAAGAGGAGTTGGAGGCATTTCTGGGGGCGCATGGGTATCATTTTGAAAGCCTGGAGGATGTGCCGGACGGCGCAAGCGGTTCAGAAAGGATCGCTGCAATTCTCAAGGAGGGGCAGGAGCGATTGCACTCGGCGTCGGCGCAGGCGATGGCGCGATCTTATCTGGAGCGGTACCTGGAGGATGCGCGCTGCCTTCCAATGCGGCGGCTGACGCGGGCGTTGCCGCGTTTCGGGGCCGATCCGGCGGCTCTGTCGCAGGCGCTGAATGCGGACCTTGCGACAGTGATGCGGCGGTTGGCCGTGCTGCCTGAGTCCGCCGGCGTGGGTCCGGTAGGATTGGTGAGTTGCGATGCGTCGGGCACCTTGATCCTGCGCAAGCCCCTTGCAGGATTCGCATTGCCGCGGTTCGGAGGGGCTTGTCCGCTATGGCCGCTGTTTCAGGCTCTCAGTCGTCCATTGTCACCGATCCGGCAGGTGGTACGGCAGAGCGCGCGCGAGGGGGGGCTGTTCCTGACCTATGCGGTCTCTCAACCCTGCGCGCGACGGGGTGATCCGTTGTCTGACCCACTATACGAGGCGTATATGGTGATGTTGCCGCTTGACGGCGTTCGGCAAGACGACCGCTCGCCGCTGGAGCTTGGCGTCAATTGCCGCATTTGCCCGCGCGAAAGTTGTGCCGGACGACGCGAGCCTTCGATCCTGACGGATGGGTTTTGACTTGGGCGGTGACATTGGTGATAACGGGCAGGCAGCCGAAAGGTTACGCTCAAGGGAGGGGGCGATGGCATGGGCAAGCATGTCCTTGTGATCGAGGATGAACCGAACATCATCGAGGCAATCAGTTTCATCCTGATGCGCGATGGCTGGAAGGTTGATACGCATTCGAACGGGCATGACGCGCTGGAAGCGGTGGCAGAACATGCGCCGGACCTGGTGATACTTGACGTTATGCTGCCGGGGCGTAGCGGTTATGACATCCTGACCGATTTGCGTGCTGCGCCCAAGACGCGGGATTTGCCCGTGCTGATGCTGACCGCGCGCGGCCAGGCCAAGGATCGAGAGCTGGCAGAACGTCTTGGCGCCAGCCGGTTCATGACAAAACCTTTCTCAAACTCCGAGGTTCTGGACGCGCTGCGCGCGCTGGTGCTGTCGTGAACAAGGCCGCCAACTCCTTGTTTCTGGAGCGGCGCAGCTACCGGCAGCGCCGCCTGATGGACGCGTTACGCCTGTTGCCATTGTTGGGGGCGGTATTATGGGCGGTTCCACTACTTTGGGGGCAGCCAGAGGCGCTACCCGCTACGGATGAAGGGGCTCGTGCCCATGGCGTGCTGACCTCGCATGCAATGTTGTATATCTTTGGCGTCTGGGGCTTTCTTGCGTTCCTGGCACTGTTTTTGTCTCTGCGGCTGGATCGCTCCGTGGACAAGACGGATGCGCCGGGAGGCAATTAATGGCTTCTCTCAACGTGCTGATAGTCGTCTGCCTGCTCTATGTCGCGCTGCTGTTTGCCGTCGCATTCATGGCTGATCGCGCGGCGTTAATGGGGCAGGGCGGATGGCTCCGTTCGCCTGTAGTCTACACTCTGTCGCTGTCGATCTACTGCACCGCCTGGACATTCTACGGCGCGGTCGGCTATGCGGCACGCAGCGGATTGGAATACCTGACCATCTATATCGGGCCAACTCTGGTCATGGTTGGCTGGTGGTGGGGGCTGCGCAAACTGGTGCGCATCGGGCGCACGCAGAGGATCACCTCGGTCGCAGACCTGATTTCGTCGCGCTATGGTAAATCCAATACACTGGCGGTGTTCGTGACCGCTTTGGCGGTGATTGGCACCACGCCCTATATTGCATTGCAATTACAATCGGTGACGCTGTCTTTTGCCAGTTTCGCAAGCGCAGATCCCAATAGTTCCGTACCCTCCGACAGCCGCTCGACCGCGTTATGGGTGGCGGTGGGGTTGGCGCTGTTCACGATCCTGTTCGGCACCCGCAACCTTGATGCCAACGAGAGGCACCATGGGGTGGTGATGGCCATCGCGATGGAAGCGGTGGTCAAGTTGTTCGCATTGCTGGCGGTCGGGGTGTTCGTGGTATGGGGTGTGGCCGGAGGGGTAGGTGAAACGCTGGCGCGGATCGACGCTTCGGAAATAGGGCACTGGCAGATGAATGGTGGACGCTGGGCCGGACTGACGATGCTGTCGGCCGCGGCCTTCCTGACGCTGCCGCGGATGTTCCAGGTGCTTGTTGTCGAGAATGAGGACGAGCATCACCTGCGTACGGCCTCCTGGGCGTTTCCCGCTTACCTGATGCTCATGAGCCTGTTCGTTGTGCCCATTGCGGTCATTGGGTTGGAAGTGCTTCCAGTGGGGTCCAACCCGGACCAGTTCGTGCTGACCGTGCCGCTGAGCCAGGGGCAGGACAAGCTGGCGATGTTATCGTTTCTGGGCGGTTTTTCATCGGCCACTTCGATGGTGATCGTGGCGGCGATCGCGCTGAGTACGATGGTATCGAACCATGTGGTAATGCCGATCTGGCTGCGCATGGCGGGAGGCGGCGCGGCTATGGCGGGTGATGTCCGAAACGTGGTGCTGGTGGCGCGGCGCGTTTCCATCGCGGTGATCCTGGTGCTCGGGTACCTCTACTACCGGGTGTCAGGCGGTGGTACGGCACTGGCCGCGATCGGGCTGGTGTCATTTGCCGGTGTGGCGCAGTTTCTGCCAGCGCTGATGGGGGGCATATTCTGGCGGGGTGCCACGCGGGTTGGCGCGCTTGCGGGGCTAAGCGTGGGATTCGTCATCTGGGTTTACAGCTTGCTTCTGCCCAGTTTCGGCGAGGGTGTCCTGATGGGCGAGGCACTTATGGCGCAGGGACCGTGGGGTATCGGATGGCTGCGCCCGCAAGCATTTTTCGGAATCAGTGGAATGGACCCGTTGGTGCATGCAGTGATGTGGTCGCTGTTATTGAATTCCGCGGCATTTATCCTGGGATCGTTGGCCAGCTTTCCGCACCCGTTGGAGCGATTGCAGGGCGCGCAGTTCGTCAACGTGTTCGACCATTCCGGCAACCCGCAAAGCTGGTCCGGAGGCATCGCGCAAAGTGAAGACCTGATGATCATGGCGCAACGCATGATGGGAGCCGTGCAGGCGCAGTCGCTGTTCCAGGCCGAGGCGGCACGGCAGGGCCTTGATGGGTATCTGCCCGAGCCCACGCCGGAATTCTTGCAGCGGCTTGAGCGTGAGCTGTCGGGATCTGTTGGGGCGGCGACGGCACATGCGATGGTCAGCCAGATCATGGGGGCAGCAATGGTGTCGGTCGAGGACTTGTTGGCTGTGGCTGACGAAACTGCCCAGATGATGGAATATTCCACCCAGCTCGAGGCAAAATCGGCCGAATTGACGCGCACGGCCGGCAAGCTGCGCGAGGCGAATGAAAAGCTTACGCAACTCTCGGTGCAGAAGGACGCGTTTCTTAGCCAGATCAGCCACGAATTGCGAACCCCGATGACCTCGATCCGTGCGTTTTCCGAGATTCTGCGCGATGCGCCGGGCCTTTCAGCACAGGAACTGAGCAAATACGCCTCGATCATTCATGATGAGGCGCTGCGCCTGACGCGGTTGCTGGATGATCTGTTGGACCTCAGCGTACTCGAGAATGGACAGGTCAGCCTGAACATGCGTGATGGGACGTTGTCGGGTGTGATCGACCATGCTGTTGCGGCTGCGGGGGTCGAAGGTGCCGGTCTGACCATTCGACGCGACCACACGCGCGAGGATATCGCCCTTCATACCGACCTGGACAGGTTGGCACAGGTGTTCATAAACCTCATCGCCAATGCACAGAAATACTGCGATGCGCCCGACCCCGTTCTGAACATCGAGGTGGCGCGGCGCGGCGACGATATCGTGGTTGACTTTGTCGACAACGGAACAGGAATCCCGTCGCAGGCGCAGGCGCTGGTATTCGAGAAATTTAGCCGCGTTAGCGACGGACAGGCCGGCGGCGCTGGATTGGGTCTGGCCATTTGCAGGGAAATCATGATGCGACTTGGCGGTGCGATCCGCTATTTGCCAGGTCAAGGTGGCGCCGCTTTCCGGCTTAGCTTGCCTGCGTGTGCGGCCTTGGCCGCGAAGTAGCCGAACACCCTTGAACAGATGAAACGGCCCCTCCCCAGCGGTATCGCAATGTGCCAAATTGGTGGGCTGAGAGCCACGAAGCCTTGGTGATCCGAAGCAGCGTTTGGTGCCGCTGTATAGGGATTGACGTAAATCGCGCTTGTGGCGAGGCAAAACAAGCGTCATTTTAGCCGCCTGTTGACGTTAAGCGCGGTTGAATTCCGCCCACGATCACCCCAGATTACGTCGGACAGGAAACGGACATGGTCGCCGAAGATCGGGGCCGCCCCGTTTTGCCAAATGACAAGGAATGAGTATGCAAGAGTCGTTGAACGCATCCTATCCCGTGCTGCCACTGCGTGACATCGTGGTGTTCCCGCACATGATCGTGCCGCTGTTCGTGGGGCGCGACAAATCCGTGCGTGCCCTCGAAGAGGTAATGGGTGATGACAAGCAGATCCTGCTTGCCAGCCAGATCGACCCGGCGGTCGATGACCCGGACCGTGACGGGATTTACAAGGCCGGGGTTCTGGCCAATGTCCTGCAACTGCTGAAACTGCCCGACGGCACCGTCAAGGTCTTGGTCGAGGGGGTCAGCCGCGTGCGGATCGTCGAGTACCTGGACAACGATTCGTTTTTCGAGGCGCGGGCAGAATACCTGACGGAAATGCCGGGCGACGCCGCCACGGTGCAGGCGCTGCAACGCTCGGTTGCGGCGGAGTTCGAGCGCTACGCCAAGATCCGCAAGAACGTGCCCGAAGAGGCGATGGTCTCGGTCTCGGAGACGGAAGAGCCGGCGCGGCTGGCCGACTTGGTGGCGGGCCATCTGGGCGTCGAGGTGGAGCAGAAGCAGGAGCTTCTGGAAACGCTGTCGGTGTCCGAGCGGCTTGAGAAGGTCTATGGCCTGATGCAGGGCGAAATGAGCGTTCTGCAGGTCGAGAAGAAAATCAAGACCCGCGTCAAGAGCCAGATGGAGCGCACGCAGCGCGAGTATTACTTGAATGAGCAAATGAAGGCCATTCAGAAGGAACTGGGCGATGGCGAGGAAGGTGAAGGCGAACTGGCCGAGCTGGAAGAGCGCATCGCCAACACCAAGTTGAGCAAGGAAGCACGCGAAAAGGCCGAGGCGGAGCTGAAGAAGCTCAAGAACATGAGCCCGATGAGCGCCGAGGCCACGGTTGTGCGCAACTACCTCGACTGGATGCTGTCGATCCCGTGGGGCACCAAGAGCCGCGTCAAGAAAGACCTTGGCCGCGCCGAGAAGGTGCTGGACGACGATCACTATGGCCTTGAGAAGGTCAAGGAGCGGATCGTCGAGTACCTTGCAGTGCAGCAGCGCAGCAAGAAGCTGAAGGGCCCAATCATGTGCCTTGTCGGCCCGCCGGGCGTGGGCAAGACCAGTCTGGGCAAATCGGTGGCCCGTGCCACCGGGCGCGAGTTTATCC
Organism: uncultured Rhodobacterales bacterium; assembly: GCA_964580265.1. GTDB lineage: Bacteria > Pseudomonadota > Alphaproteobacteria > Rhodobacterales > Rhodobacteraceae > Sediminimonas. The sequence continues at coordinate 12,418 of CAZOKA010000021.1, forward strand.
GCATTTCCCTGGGCGGGGTGCGCGACGAAAGCGAAATCCGCGGCCACCGGCGCACCTATATCGGGTCGATGCCGGGCAAGATCATCCAGGCTCTGAAAAAGGCCAAGACGACCAACCCGCTGATCCTGCTCGATGAAATCGACAAGATGGGGCAGGATTTCCGCGGCGATCCGGCCAGTGCAATGCTGGAGGTTCTGGACCCCGAGCAGAACAGCACCTTCACCGATCACTACCTTGAGGTGGAATACGATCTGTCGAACGTGATGTTCCTGACGACGGCCAACAGCTATAACATGCCGGGGCCGCTTCTGGACCGGATGGAGATCATTCCGCTGGCGGGGTATACCGAGGACGAGAAGCGCGAGATCGCGAAGCAGCACCTGCTGGACAAGCAGATCAGGAACCACGGCCTGAAGAAGGGCGAGTTCGAGCTGACCGACGAGGCGCTGACCGCGATCATCCGGCATTACACCCGCGAGGCGGGCGTGCGGAACCTTGAGCGCGAGATCGCCAAGGTGGCGCGTAAGGCGGTCACGCAGATCGTGCGCAAGCAGGCCGAAACAGTAACGGTGACACCCGACAACCTGAGCGATTTCCTGGGCGTGCGGAAGTACAAGTACGGCCTTGCCGAGGAACAGGACCAAGTCGGTGTCGTGACCGGGCTGGCTTATACCTCGGTCGGGGGCGAGTTGCTGAACATCGAGGCGCTGCGCCTGCCGGGCAAGGGCCGGATGAAGACGACCGGTACGCTGGGCGACGTGATGAAGGAATCGATCGACGCGGCATCAAGCTATGTTCGGTCGGTCGCGCCCGAGATCGGGATCAAGCCGCCCAAGTTTGAGAAGTGGGATATCCACGTGCACGTACCCGAGGGCGCAACGCCCAAGGATGGGCCGAGCGCCGGTTTGGCGATGGTCACGTCGATCGTGTCGGTGCTGACGGGTATTCCGGTGCGCAAGGACACCGCCATGACCGGCGAGGTCACGTTGCGCGGCAACGCCCTGCCGATCGGCGGGCTGAAGGAAAAGCTGCTGGCGGCGCTGAGGGGCGGCATCAAGCGCGTGTTGATCCCGCAGGAAAACGAGAAGGATCTGGCCGAGATCCCTGACAACGTCAAGGAGGGGCTTGAGATCATCCCCGTCAGCCATGTCCGCGAAGTTTTGGAGCACGCCCTGACCAGCAAACCGGAAGCCGTGGAATGGGACGAAGCGGCCGAAGAGGCCGCAGCAGCCGCCGCGCAGAAGGAAAGTGGGGGCGCTCAGGCCACCACGCATTGAGCGCCGCACCTTGAGCGGTGCGCCAAAGCAGAAAGGGGCGGTGCCGATGGCACCGCCCCCTTCACATGATATGGCATTGCCCCCAATGGAGACGGCGCCATGGCCGGTGCTGTTATCGCGCCAGAATGGCGACTATGCTGATCAGCAGCGTGCCAAAGACCAGCGCCGCGTCGGACGCGCTAGAGGTGGCAGCCTCGTCAGCAACGGTGGCCGGGGCCACGACGACAGGTTCGGAATAGCCACCGGCATTGGCAGCGGGCGCGAGGCAGGCGGCAGACAGGGCCGCGGCAAGAGCAAGTTTCTTCATATTATCCCCCATAGGTTGGTTTCAGTTTGTGAGTATTTGTGGCGTGATGCCGTTTATTCCGGCGTGATCGACAATCCGCCGCCGCCGCCCGATGCGAGGACGGCGATGATGCTGATCAGCACCGTTGCGATGACGATCCCGTTGTTCGGTGCGCTGGCGGCGTTGGTGTCCTGCGTGATGAT
>CAZOKA010000022.1:0-14113 GCA_964580265.1 uncultured Rhodobacterales bacterium
TCGTGGTGTTCATGGAGCGCGCCCTGCGCAAGATCCACATCCAGTATCCGCGCCGGCAGGTCGGCATGAAGGTCTATGATGGAGGCTCCAGCCATCTGCCGGTCAAGGTGAACCCGGCGGGTGTGATCCCGGCGATTTTTGCCAGTTCATTGCTGTTGCTGCCGACGACGATCAGCACCTTCTCGGGCAACCAAACCGGCCCGGTCATGTCGACGATCCTGGCTTATTTTGGGCCAGGGCAGCCGCTCTACCTGCTGTTTTTCGTGTCGATGATCGTGTTCTTCGCGTTCTTCTACACCTTCAACGTGTCGTTTAAACCCGAGGAAGTGGCTGAAAACCTCAAGAACCAGAATGGCTTTGTTCCGGGCATTCGCCCCGGCAAGAAGACTTCGGAGTATCTTGAATATGTGGTCACGCGGGTTCTGGTGCTTGGCTCGGGCTACCTTGCGGCAGTTTGTCTCTTGCCGGAAATTCTGCGTAGCCAACTGGCGATCCCCTTCTATTTTGGCGGCACCTCGGTTCTCATCGTGGTCTCGGTGACCATGGATACGATCCAGCAGGCGCAAAGCCATCTTCTGGCGCATCAGTATGAGGGCCTGATCGAAAAATCGCAGCTGCGCGGCAAATCTCGCAAGCGCGGCAAAAGCGGCAAGAAAGGGACAGCACGCAGATGAATATTATACTCCTTGGCCCCCCCGGGGCCGGCAAGGGCACGCAGGCCCGCTACCTTGTTGAAACCCGTGACATGATCCAGCTAAGCACCGGCGATATGCTGCGCGAGGCCAAGGACAGCGGTACCGAAATGGGCAAGAAAGTTGCCGAAGTCATGGCGCGGGGCGATCTGGTAACCGACGATATCGTGATCGGATTGATCCGTGAAAAGCTCGAGGGCGACAGCAAGGGTGGCTTCATCTTTGATGGCTTTCCGCGCACCTTGGCGCAGGCCGATGCATTGTCCGATCTGATGGCAAGCACGGGGCAGAGCCTGGACGCCGTGATCGAGATGCAGGTGGATGACGCCGCGTTGGTTGAACGGATTACCGGGCGCTACACCTGTGGCGATTGCGGCGAAGTTTATCACAACGACACCAAGCGCCCCGAGGTTGAAGGTGTGTGCGACAATTGCGGCGCCAGCAACATGAAGCAGCGCGCGGACGACAACGAAGAAAGCCTTCGGCAGCGGCTGATGGAATACTACAAGAAAACCTCGCCGCTGATTGGCTACTACTATGCCAAGGGGCAATTGCACACGGTTGACGGTTTGGCCGATATCGACGATGTGCGCACCGCTATCGCGACGATTCTGGACTGAACGCCAGCCCCATGCAGGCCCATTTTTCGCGGCAGGCATGATATTGCGCAAAATCAGCAGTGCCGGGGCTTGACGCCCCGGCCTTTTGCTCATACCCACCGCAATCTGTATCGCGATTTGATTCTGACGGGTCCGACCCAAAAGGGAATCATATTACCTCAATCAGCTGCGGCCCGACGGCGTCACGTCTGCGGGCCACCGTTGTGAAAAAAGGTTCTGGAACTACGGAACCGCAACGAAAGGAACGTATATCGTGGCACGTATTGCCGGCGTGAACATCCCGACCCACAAGCGGGTCCCGATCGCACTCACCTACATCACCGGAATTGGCCCCTCCTCGGCTCGTGACATCTGTGACGCGCTGAGCGTTGATCAGGCGCGCCGTGTGAACGAGCTGTCGGATTCCGAAGTCATGGCTATCCGCGAACATATCGACGCGAACTACACCGTTGAAGGCGATCTGCGTCGTGAGACACAGATGAACGTCAAGCGTCTGATGGACTTGGGCTGCTACCGCGGTCTGCGCCATCGCCGCAACCTCCCCGTGCACGGTCAGCGCACGCACACCAACGCTCGCACACGCAAAGGCCCCGCAAAGGCCATTGCTGGCAAGAAGAAATAAGGGAGGACGCAGTCAATGGCACGTGATACCCGTCGTGGGGCCAAGAAGAAGGTCTCAAAGAACATTGCCACGGGCGTGGCGCATGTGAACTCTTCGTTCAACAACACCAAGATCCTGATTTCGGACGTGCAGGGCAACGCGATTGCATGGTCGTCCTCCGGCACCATGGGCTTCAAGGGGTCGCGTAAATCGACCCCCTATGCGGCTCAGTTGGCGGCAGAAGATGCCGGCAAGAAGGCGCAGGATCATGGTGTCAAGACCCTTGAAGTCGAAGTGCAGGGGCCCGGTTCGGGGCGCGAGTCGGCGTTGCGCGCGCTGGCGGCTGTCGGCTTCAACATTACTTCGATTCGCGACGTGACCCCGATTGCGCATAACGGCTGCCGTCCGCCGAAGCGTCGCCGGGTCTGATCGGACACATACGAGGTGGGGCCGCGCAATCCGTGCGGCCCCATTCCGTCATTATTAAACCTCGGGCGTTCTGGCCTTTGGACATGGGGACAGGACAGGAATGGAGGGACGCATGATCCACAAGAATTGGGCAGAATTGATCAAGCCGGGCCAGCTGGTGGTGCAGCCGGGCAGTGATCCATTGCGTCAGGCCACGATCGTGGCCGAGCCGCTTGAGCGTGGCTTCGGCCTGACGCTGGGCAATGCCCTGCGCCGGATTCTGATGTCGTCGCTGCAAGGCGCCGCGATCACCTCGGTGCAGATGGACAACGTGCTGCACGAATTTTCCAGCGTCGCAGGCGTGCGCGAGGATGTGACCGACATCATCCTCAACCTCAAGGGTATCGCCCTGCGCATGGAGGTCGAAGGCCCCAAACGCCTGACGATCAACGCCAAGGGGCCGGGTGCCGTGACGGCCGGCGACATGAGCGACAGCGCCGGGATCGAGGTGCTGAACCGAGATCATGTTATCTGCCACCTTGATGAGGGTGCGGATCTTTACATGGAACTGACTGTCAACACCGGCAAGGGATACGTCCCCGCCGACAAGAACAAGCCCGAGGACGCCCCCATCGGCCTGATCCCGATCGACGCGATATATTCGCCGATCCGAAAGGTGTCCTACGATGTGCAACCCACCCGCGAGGGGCAGGTTCTGGATTATGACAAGCTGATGCTGAAGGTGGAAACCGACGGTTCCATTACCCCTGACGATGCCGTGGCCTTTGCCGCGCGCATCCTGCAAGATCAGCTGTCGATTTTCGTCAACTTCGACGAGCCCGAAGCGGCCAGCCGCCAGGACGATGACGACGGCCTGGAGTTCAACCCGCTTCTGCTCAAGAAGGTGGACGAGCTTGAACTCAGCGTTCGCTCGGCCAACTGCCTCAAGAACGACAACATCGTTTACATCGGCGACCTGATCCAGAAGACAGAAGCCGAGATGCTGCGCACGCCCAACTTCGGGCGCAAGTCGCTCAACGAGATCAAAGAGGTTCTGTCGGGAATGGGCCTGCACCTTGGCATGGATGTCGAGGACTGGCCGCCGGACAACATCGAGGATCTGGCAAAGAAATTCGAAGACGCCTTCTGAGGCGCTTTGCAAGCACGGGGCAAAACCATTGCCCCGTGCACCGAACTACCCCGGGCATTTTGCCCCAAGGAGAGCGGCTGACACGCATCAGACCGCCGGACAAAGCAAAATACGTAAGGAGACATCAAAATGCGTCACGCAAGAGGATACCGCCGCCTGAACCGTACCCATGAGCACCGCAAGGCGCTGTGGGCGAACATGGCCGGCTCGCTCATTGAACATGAGCAAATCAAGACCACGCTGCCCAAGGCCAAGGAACTGCGCCCGATCGTCGAGAAGCTGATCACGCTTGCCAAGCGCGGCGATCTGCATGCCCGCCGTCAGGCCGCGTCGCAGCTCAAGCAGGACAAGTACGTTGCCAAACTGTTCGACGTGCTGGGGGGGCGCTACAAGGATCGCCAGGGTGGCTATGTGCGCATCCTCAAGGCGGGCTTCCGCTATGGTGACATGGCGCCGATGGCGATCATTGAATTCGTTGATCGCGATGTGGAAGCCAAAGGGGCCGGTGACCGTGCACGCGTCGCTTCCGAAGAGGCCGCCGAGGACTGATTGTACCAGACATTGCCGATGAAAATAGCCTCTGCCCCTGTGGGCAGGGGTTTTTCATTGTCTGTGCCCGACGGCCAAAGCTTGCATTCATGAGGTGTGGGCCGCATATCTTCGCCACAGACGGAGGAACCCCATGGCCCGAATTCTGCTTGCAGTGCTATGCTTGTCCCTATTGCCCCTTCAAACCGGCGCGCAACAGGCGCGTGTGCCACAAAGCCGCGCGGAGGTGCAGCTTAGCTTCGTTCCCCTGGTCAAGGAAGCGGCGCCGGCAGTTGTCAACATCTATGCTCGTCGTGTGGTCGCGGAGCGCAGCAGCCCGTTCATGGATGACCCATTCTTTCAGGGGCTTTTTCGCAATTTCGGAACTGTCCGACCGCGAGTGCAGAATTCGCTTGGCTCGGGCGTGATCCTGTCCGAGGATGGGATCGTCGTTTCAAACTTCCATGTTGTTGCACAGGCAACGGATATTCGCGTGGTGTTGAACGACAGACGCGAGTTTGATGCCACGGTGCTGCTGTCCGACGAGGAAAGTGACCTGGCCGTTCTGCGCATGGAAGAAGCCGGCGAAATGCCCTTTCTGGAGTTGCGCGACAGTGACAGCGTCGAGGTGGGCGAGTTGACCCTTGCCATCGGCAACCCGTTTGGCGTGGGTCAGACTGTCAGCAGCGGCATCGTTTCTGGCCTTGCGCGATCAGGCACTGCCACGGGAAGCGCGCGCGGGTACTTCATCCAGACGGACGCACCCATCAACCCCGGCAACTCGGGTGGAGCGTTGATTGATACACAAGGGCGGCTGATAGGGATCAATACATCGATCCTGACCCGGTCTGGCGGCTCCAACGGGATAGGATTTGCTATACCGGCCAACCTGGTCGCGCAGTTTGTCGATCAGGCGAACTCAGGTAACGACAGGTTCGAACGTCCCTGGGCGGGGATGAGCGGGCAACCCGTGGATGCCGATATAGCGGCCACACTGAGTTTGGAGCGGCCCGGCGGCATGCTTATTTCGCAACTTCACCCGCTCAGCCCCTTTGGAGATGCTGGGTTTGAGGCGGGTGATGTGATCCTTTCGGTGGATGGCGAACCGGTGAACACCCCCGCCGAGATGCTTTTCAGGTTGTCCGTCACGGGCATTGGCGAAACAGCAACCGTAGAACGGTTCAGGCAGGGCGAGCGCCGCGAGATAGACGTAAGGATGATAGCCGCGCCTGACACACCGCCACGAGACACCCGTGTTCTGGACGAGCGTAGCGCGCTGCCCGGCCTGCGGATCAGCACCGTCAACCCGGCCGTGATCGGCGAATATGGATTGCCACTCAGCGCGCAAGGCGCCGTGGTTGAAGAGCCAGGGCAGTACGGCGCACGTGTCGGGCTGCGCCAAGGGGACGTCATCCTTGAGATCAACGAGACGCAAGTCAACGCAAGCGCAGATGCCGATCGCGCGCTGCATGACAGGGTCAGTATGGTGTCGATGACGGTGCAGCGCGGAGCCGAACGCTTCGTTACCCGGTTCAGGCTGTAAGCAGATGGCTGATCTGTTCGATCCCAAAGGTGGTGAAACGCCCAAGCCAAAGAAGGATAACGCCCCCCGGCCCTTGGCGGATCGGTTGCGCCCCCGCGCATTGTCCGAAGTTATCGGTCAGGATCAGGTTCTGGGGCCAGACGCGCCGCTTGGCGTGATGCTGGCATCAGGGAGCCTGTCATCGCTGGTTTTCTGGGGCCCGCCGGGTGTTGGAAAAACCACCATCGCACGGCTTCTGGCTGACGAAACAGACCTTCATTTCGTACAGATCAGCGCAATCTTCACCGGCGTGCCGGAACTGCGCAAAGTGTTTGACGAGGCGAAACACCGTCGCGCAAATGGGCAGGGCACGCTGTTGTTCGTGGACGAGATACACCGTTTCAACAAGGCGCAGCAGGACAGTTTCCTGCCGCATATGGAGGATGGAACGATCCTTCTGGTCGGCGCGACGACGGAAAATCCAAGTTTCGAGTTGAACGCCGCGTTGATGAGCCGGGCGCAGGTGTTGGTGCTGCAACGCCTTGGCCTTGCGGATCTTGAACTGCTCGCGCAGCGCGCCGAGCAGGAGATTGGCCGCGCACTGCCGCTGACCGGCCCGGCGCGCGAGGCGTTGTTGGAGATGGCAGATGGAGATGGCCGTGCCGCGCTAAATCTGATCGAGCAGGTGGCCGCATGGAAAACGGATAAACCGTTGGACACTGATGCCCTGTCGGCACGTCTGATGCGGCGCGCGGCGCAATACGACAAGTCAGGCGAAGCGCATTACAACCTGATTTCAGCGCTGCACAAATCGGTGCGTGGATCGGACCCTGATGCCGCGCTTTATTGGTTGGCACGGATGCTGGAGGGGGGCGAAGACCCCCGCTATCTTGCGCGTCGAATCACGCGCATGGCGATCGAGGATATCGGGCTTGCCGACCCCCACGCGCAGGCGCATTGCCTGCACGCGTGGGAAACCTATGAACGGCTTGGTAGCCCCGAGGGCGAATTGGCGCTGGCGCAAGCGGTGACTTTCTTGGCCCTGGCGCCCAAATCGAACTCGGCCTACACCGCCTATAAGGCGGCGCGTGCAATGGCCCGCAAAACCGGAAGTGCCCCGCCCCCAAAACATATCCTCAATGCTCCGACTTCGTTGATGAAAGAGCAAGGATATGGCGAGGGGTATGCCTATGATCACGATGCCGAGGAGGGGTTTTCTGGTCAGGACTATTTCCCCGAGGACATGAAACGCCCGGTACTTTATCAACCAGTCGAGCGGGGCTTTGAGCGTGAATTGAAAAAGCGGCTGGATTTCTTCGTGAACCTGCGTGCCAAACGGCGCAGCGGCACTTCCTGATCCGAGATGCTTTTTTTATTTGCTAGGGGCATGGGGGCTGTGCAGCTTGACATTCCGTACGCTCAGGGCCACAGACGCGCCATGTTTGCAACCCTTCTTCAGGTCGCCATGGGCGGCGCTATAGGGGCTTCGGCCCGATACCTGGCCAATGTCGGTGTCATGCGCCTGATTGGTCCCGGGTTCCCGTGGGGCACGCTTGCCGTGAACGTGATTGGCTCGTTCCTTATGGGGGTTCTGGTGGTGGTTCTGGCGCACAAGGACGCTTTGCGACTCGCCCCGTTCATGGTGACGGGTATTTTGGGCGGTTTTACCACCTTTTCGGCCTTTTCTCTGGATGTGATGACGCTGATCGAACGTGGCCAGGTCAACTTGGCGGTTTTCTATGGGCTGGCGTCGGTCATGTTGTCGTTGGGGGCGATAGCGACGGCACTGTTTTTGCTGCGCGGTGTATTCCAATGAGCCGCGTTCAAACCTTGCCGGTTGCGCCTGAGGACACCGATCAGCGGTTGGATCGCTGGTTGCGCCGAATTTTCCCCCATGTACGCCAGGGTGCCATTGAAAAGATGTGCCGCAAGGGTGAACTGCGCGTCGATGGCGGGCGGGTCAAAGCCAACACGCGCCTGCAGGCGGGCCAAAGCGTTCGCATTCCGCCGCTGCCTGATCCGGGCTCGTCACCGGCATCTGCGCAGTCGCATGTATCCGATGCCGACGCCCGCATGATCCGCGACTGCGTGATTTACCGTGATGACCATATTATCGCGATAAACAAGCCGCCGGGCCTGCCTACGCAGGGCGGCAGCAAGCAAACCCGCCATGTTGACGGCATGACTGAGGCGCTGCGCTTCGGGCTGGAGGAAAAGCCGCGCCTTGTGCATCGGCTGGACAAGGATACGTCGGGTGTTCTGGTTTTGGCGCGCACCCGCAGCGTGGCCAGCGGCCTGACCGCCGCATTTCGCCACCGTGAAACGCGCAAGCTGTATTGGGCGGCTGTTGCCGGCGTGCCCAGCCCGCAGATGGGCACGATCAAGTTCGGCCTCGTCAAGGCGCCTGGCCATGGTGCGCGCGGCGAAGGTGAGAAGATGCATTGCGTCCATCCCCGCGACGTGGACACCACCGAGGGTGCCAAGCGCGCGGTGACGGATTACGCGGTGCTGTCGGCGCTGGGCCGGCGTGCGGCCTGGGTGGCGCTGGTGCCGGTGACGGGGCGCACACACCAACTGCGCGCCCACATGGCCGAGATCGGGCACCCAATCATCGGCGATGGAAAATATGGCGGCTCGGGGCAGGAGAACCTTGGCGACGGCTGGGGTGCCCAACTTGGCGGCGAGATCAGCCGCAAGCTGCACCTTCATGCGCGGTTCCTGCGGTTCGAGCATCCGGTGACCAAGCGTGTTGTCACCCTGACCGCATCACTGCCCGAGCACATGCGCCAAACCTGGAAGACGCTGCAGTGGCGCGAGGACGAGGTTCCCGCCGATCCTTTCGAGGAATTGGAATGACGCGTCCGCTGCGTCTGATTGTTTTTGATGTCGATGGTACGCTGGTGGACAGTCAGAACGACATCATTGCCGCCATGACCTACGCCTTCGGGGTCGTGGGGATGCCTGTCCCGCCGCGTGATAAAATTCTTTCGATTGTGGGCCTGTCCCTGGACGAGGCGATGGGACGCCTTGCGCCGAGACAGGATACCACCAGCCGCGCCGAGATGGTTGCGGCCTACAAGAACGCCTATGCCAACATCAGGGCGCAGAGCGACGTGGCGGAGTCCTCACCGTTCTATCCCCATGCGCGCAGTACTTTGGATCAGCTTGCGTCAACCCCCGAGAACATCCTGGGGGTGGCCACTGGCAAATCCCGACGTGGACTTGATGCGCTGCTGAGTGGGCATGGGTTGAGCGATTTATTCACCACCGAGCAGGTTGCTGATCATCATCCGTCAAAACCGCATCCGTCGATGTTGCAGGCTGCGATGCGGGAAACGGGTACAGGGCCATCAAATTCGGTCATGATCGGGGATACAGCGTTTGACATGCAGATGGCCCGTGCCGCAGGCATGCGGGCCATTGGCGTTTGCTGGGGCTATCATCCTCCGGAGGCCCTGGTGGACGCTGACCACCTGGTACATGATTTTCGCGACCTAGTTGTCGTTCTGGACAATCTTTGGGGATCAGACAGATGAGCACATGGACCGCCAAGCGTTTTTGGAAAACTGCCGAAGCTGTGCCGGAAGAGCGCGGCTATACCGTCCGGCTGGATGGCAGGCCGGTGAAAACTCCGGCCAAGGCACCGCTGGTCGTGCCGACCTATGCCTTGGCGATCGAAATTGCGCGCGAATGGGATGCGCAGAAGGAGTCGGTCAACCCCAATGTGATGCCGATGACCCGATCGGCCAATGCCGCTATCGACAAGGTCGCTAGGCAGCACGCCGAAGTGGCCGATATGGTGGCCGATTACGGCGATACCGACCTGTTGTGCTACCGTGCGGAAGCGCCCCAAGAACTGGTCGACCGGCAAGCACGCGCATGGAATCCATATCTCGACTGGGCGCGCGAGACCTTGAATGTGCGCCTTGTGGTGGTATCAGGACTTATGTATGGCGCGCAGCCACGTGCGTCACTGGCACGGTTGCGCGCCATGGTGCATGAAATGAGCGCGTTTGAACTGACCTCTTTTCATGATCTTGTGGGAATTTCTGGCTCATTGATCCTGGGGTTTGCCGCAGTGCGAGGCCAGCGGCCGATCGAGGATATCTGGGAAAGTTCGCAACTCGATGAAATCTGGCAACAGGAACACTGGGGTTCGGATTCCGAGGCCGCACAGGATGCGATGCGAAAGCGCGAAGCGTTTTTCCATGCCAAGGTATTTTTCGATCTTTTGCGCGCGTGAAATTGATCATTAATTTCAACCTGCCGTTTGGTCAGCTTGCCTGAAGTATAGGTTTCCCGTGTATATCATGATCAATCACTTGACGTATTGTGATGAATCCGCCCAAACTTGGCAATACTGAGGGGGCAACCCTTTCCAGTATCGTCCCCGGTCTTGCTGACCGGATGAACCGTCAGGCGAAATGGCGGACAATCAGGAAGAGGTAAACATGAAAACATCCGTATTCTTTGCTGCAATGACGGCTGCTGGTCTTTCGGCCGGTGCCGCGGCTGCTGGCACCCTTGACGACGTCAAGGCGCGCGGCACCCTGAACTGCGGCGTGACCACCGGCCTTGTCGGTTTTGCCGCGCCGAACGCGAACGGCGAGTGGGAAGGCTTTGACGTTGCAGTATGCCGCGCCGTTGCTGCCGCTGTTTTGAGCGATCCGACGGCTGTCGAGTTCGTTCCAACCACCGGCAAGACCCGCTTCACCGCGCTGGCGTCTGGCGAAATCGACATGCTGGCACGTAATACCACTTGGACATTCACCCGTGACGTGGACCTCAAGTTCGAATTCACCGGCGTGAACTACTACGATGGTCAGGGCTTCATGGTGCCCAAGGCACTGGGTGTATCATCGGCCAAGGAACTGGACGGCGCCACCGTGTGCATCCAGACCGGCACCACGACCGAGTTGAACCTGGCGGACTTCTTCCGCAAGAACAACATGGACTACGAGCCGGTGCCGATCGAAACCAACGCTGAATCGCAGCAGCAGTACCTGGCTGGCGCTTGCGACGTGTACACGACTGACCGGTCTGGTCTGGCGGCGACGCGGGCATCCTTCGAAAACCCCGGCGACCACACGATTCTACCCGAAACTATCTCGAAAGAGCCGCTCGGGCCGCTTGTGCGCCACGGTGATCACGAGTGGGGCGATGTTGTGCGTTGGACGCTGAACGCGTTGATCGCGGCGGAAGAGCTTGGCATTACCTCGGCTAATATCGAGGAACTGGCCAAGGGCACCAACCGTCCCGAGGTGAACCGCATGCTGGGCACTGAGGGAACCTTGGGTGAAATGCTCGGTCTGGACAAGGATTGGGCGAAACGCGCGATCATGGCTGGCGGCAACTACGGCGAGCTGTTTGCCAAGAATATCGGTGAAAGCACGCCGATCGGTCTGGCACGCGGCCTGAACGCCCAGTGGACCGATGGCGGCCTGCTCTACGCACCGCCGTTCCGCTAAGACACACAATCAAAGGGGCGCGATATTTCGCGCCCCTTTGTTGACCTTGGGGTATAATCATAAACGGCCCACGGCGTGTTGCGCGTCGAAAAAACCAAAGGGCTGATGACGGGGAATCCAAGATGACGACGCTTACCGATCCTCCTGAGGAATCGTTTCGGCTGTCAATGCTGATCAACGACACGCGCTATCGATCCTACACATTCCAGTTCATTGCGCTGATGCTGTTGATCATGTTCATGTCCTATCTGGGCTGGAACCTGGTGCAGAACCTGGCCGAGCAGGGACAGGACATTTCCTATCGTTTTCTGGGTGAGCCGTCAGGCTACGACATCAACCAGACCCTGATTGAATACGATAGCCAGTCAACCCATCTTCGCGCTTCGATCGTTGGCGTTCTCAATACCATCATCGTGGCCTTCCTTGGCTGTGTGACAGCAACGATCCTGGGTGTGACGGCAGGTGTGCTGCGGCTGTCTCCGAACTGGCTCGTGCGCAAGCTGATGGCCGGCTACGTCGAAGCATTTCGCAACGTGCCGGTACTGATCTGGATTCTCATCATCTTCTCGATCATGACCGCCTCCATGCCCGCCCCGAGCGCCTTTCGCGGGGAAACGCCGGACGCCTCCATGCTCTTTGACGCAGTGGCATTCACCAACCGTGGCGTCTATTTGCCCGCCCCGATCTGGGGCAGCGGCTCTTTGGTCGTGGTGTTGCTCTTCATCGCGTCCGTGATCGGTGTTTTCGCTTACCGCCGCTACGCGACCAAACTTCTATATGACACCGGAAAGTTGCTGCCGATGGGGTGGCCTTCATTGGCCATTCTGATTTTTCCGGCTGTTATCGCCTATTTCATTCTTGGGCGGCCAATAGGTTTGGAATACCCTGAACTCAAGGGCTTCAACTTTGGTGGAGGAATCCACATTCGCGGCTCTTTGATCGCACTCTGGTTCGCATTGGCCATATATACCGGGGCCTTCATTGCAGAAAATGTAAGGGCCGGAATTCAGGCGATTTCGCGCGGACAGACCGAGGCGGCCGCATCTCTTGGCCTGCGTCCAAGGCGGATCATGAACCTCGTGATCCTGCCGCAGGCGCTGCGCATCGTGATTCCGCCGGTGATCTCGCAATACCTCAACCTGACCAAGAACAGCTCTTTGGCGATTGCCGTGGGGTACATGGATGTCACAGGCACGTTGGGGGGGATCACACTCAACCAAACGGGTCGGGCGATCGAGACAGTATTGATGCTGATGCTGTTCTACCTGCTGATATCCTTGGCGATTTCCGGGGTGATGAACCTTTACAACAACGCCATGAAGTTGAAGGAGCGCTGAGATGTCCGATACTCATTCGAAGACAGCTTTCGTGCGCTCCGAAATTCTGCCCGAAGCTCCTCCGCCGGTCCGTGAGCAGGGAATCGTCAAATGGCTGCGCGAGAACCTTTTTTCCTCCACGGCCAACACAATCCTGACCCTTGCGGCGATTTGGGCGGTCTATTACCTGGTTACCGCGACGGGGCCGTGGCTTGCAAACGGGGTTTGGACCACCAGCAGCCTGAGCGAGTGCCGCGATGTTCTGGACGGCAGCGTCGGCGCCTGCTTCTCGGTGTTGGCGGAACGTTGGAATCAGTTGATTTTCGGGTTCAAATACCCAAGTGAACTCTATTGGCGCCCCGGCTTGGCCTTTGCACTGTTGTTCGTCGCACTTGCCCCGCTTCTGTTCGCCAAGGTTTTCCCACGCAAGTTGCTGGTGCTTACGGCAATCTATCCGTTCATGGCGTTCTACCTGATCTGGGGGGGCACGATCATGGTTCCGGTATTCGCGCTCTTGGGGTTTGTGGTTGGTTATCTGGTTTACAAGCGGCTGATCATGCAGAGTGCTGCAATGGGGCTTCTGGGTGCCATAGTTGCTGCTCTCGTGTTCTGGTATGTGACAGGATTATCCACCGGGGCTATGGCGAACTTTCTGGCACTGGAGCCTGTTCCCTCGCGCGACATGGGCGGGTTCATGTTGAACATGATGCTGGGCGTGATCTGCGTCTCGCTGTCTCTGCCCTTCGGTATCCTGCTGGCCTTGGGGCGGCAGTCGGACATGCCGATCATCAAGTGGATCTCGGTGGTGTTCATCGAGTTCATCCGTGGCGTGCCGCTGATCACGCTGCTGTTCGTGGCGAATGTCGTGCTGGCCTATTTTCTCCCCCCCGAAAGCAGTCTCGACCTGATCCTGCGGGTGATCATCATGATCACCATGTTCGCCTCGGCCTATATCGCCGAGGTGATTCGCGGTGGTCTGGCGGCACTACCCACGGGGCAATACGAGGCGGCCGATAGTCTGGGCCTGGATTATGCGCAGTCCATGCAGTTGATCATTCTGCCGCAGGCGCTCAAGATTTCGATACCCGGAATCGTCAACGTGTCGGTCGGATTGTTCAAGGATACCACGCTGGTATCGGTCATCTCCATGTTCGACCTGGTCGGCATGATCCGGGGGCCAATCCTGGGCGCGGCGGAATGGAACGGCGTCTATTGGGAGCTGTTCGGTTTCGCGGCACTGCTTTTCTTCATCGTATGCTACAGCATCTCACAATATTCGCAGTGGTTGGAGCGTCAGCTTCAGACTGATCATCGTTAAGGGAGGGCCGGTTTGATGACCGCCAATGCTCAACTTAAAGTCTCGGACGAGGTCGTGATCTCTATCGAGAACATGAACAAGTGGTTCGGGGCGTTCCATGTGCTGCGTGACATTGACCTGTCTGTTCATCGGGGCGAACGGATCGTGATCGCAGGACCATCTGGGTCAGGCAAATCGACGCTGATCCGGTGTATCAATGCACTGGAAGAGCATCAGAAGGGTCGAATCGAAGTGGATGGCACCGTTCTGTCATCCGACGTCAAGAACATTGACAAGATCCGATCCGAGGTCGGGATGGTGTTCCAGCATTTCAACTTGTTCCCGCATCTGACCATTCTTGAGAATTGCACGCTGGCGCCGATCTGGGTGCGCAAGACGCCCAAGCGCGAGGCTGAAGATATTGCCATGCATTTCCTGGAAAAAGTTAAAATCCCAGAACAGGCGGACAAGTACCCAGGGCAACTCTCGGGGGGGCAGCAGCAGCGTGTCG
>CAZOKA010000023.1:0-14112 GCA_964580265.1 uncultured Rhodobacterales bacterium
TCGGTCAGCGCCTTCTTGGCGTCCATCATGCCTGCGCCCGTGCTGTCGCGCAGCTGTTTCACCTGTGCAGCAGTGATAGCCATGGTCGGCTCTCCTCGGATTTGATCAATAGGGTCCGGAGGCGGGGTATCCCGCGCTCCGGTATCATTTTCGTGACGCGGCGCT
Source organism: uncultured Rhodobacterales bacterium (assembly GCA_964580265.1). Classification (GTDB taxonomy): domain Bacteria; phylum Pseudomonadota; class Alphaproteobacteria; order Rhodobacterales; family Rhodobacteraceae; genus Sediminimonas. The sequence goes on from CAZOKA010000023.1 coordinate 166, forward strand.
TCAGGCGCCTGCGTTTTCCGCCGGGGTCTCTGCGGCGGCTTCTTCTGCGGGGGCTTCTTCCAGTGCCCCGAGATCGACGCCGGCGGCGCCCATCTGTGCCGTCATGCCATCCAGCGCGGCACGGCTGACCAGATCACAGTAAAGCGCAATCGCGCGCGCCGCGTCATCATTGCCGGGGATGATGTAATCAATGCCATCGGGTGAACAATTCGTGTCAACCACGGCTACCACCGGAATGCCCAGCTTCTTGGCTTCCGCGATGGCCAGTTGTTCCTTGCGCACGTCGATCACGAAGAGCATGTCCGGCACGCCGCCCATTTCGCGGATGCCGCCCAGGCTGGCTTGCAGTTTTTCCTGCTCACGCTCAAGGCCAAGGCGCTCTTTCTTGGTCAGCCCTTCGGCGCCGGTTTCCATCATCTCGTCGATTTGCTTGAGCCGCGCGATCGACTTGGAAACGGTCTGCCAGTTGGTCAGCGTGCCCCCCAGCCAGCGGTGGTTCATATAGTATTGCGCGCATTTCTCGGCGGCATCGGCGATCGGCGCGCTGGCCTGACGCTTGGTGCCCACGAACAGGACACGGCCGCCCTTGGCAACGGTTTCGCGAATCGCATTCAGTGCCGCGTCAAGCATCGGCACGGTTTGCGTCAGGTCGAGAATGTGGATGCCGTTGCGGGCGCCATAGATGAACTCGCCCATGCGGGGATTCCACCGCGCGGTCTGGTGGCCAAAGTGAACGCCGGCTTCAAGCAGCTGACGCAAGGTGAACTCGGGAAGAGCCATGTCGTTTTCCTTTCCGGTTTACGCCTCGACGGGGGTGTGAGAGCGTACATGCTCCAACCGGTGGACCTCGGGGGATGTCTGTCCCGGCGGCCCGACCCCGCCTGCGGGATTGAGTGGCCGCGCATTAGCCCGTTTACCGCTCATGCACAAGCCCAAAATCGCAAATGCGCGCGCAACGGGGCTTGCACCGGCGCGGGGAACGCGCCAAGACAACCCGTCCGCTCGCCAATCTGGCGGGTAACGCCCTGATCGCAAGTAGGAGAAGCAATGAACCTGCTGTCCCTGTCACCAGAAGTGACAAGCGCCCTGGCGCAAGGGAAGCCTGTCGTTGCGCTGGAAAGTACCATAATCACCCATGGCATGCCGTGGCCGCGAAACCTGGAAACCGCCCGTCAGCTCGAGGCCGACGTGCGCGAGGGAGGCGCGGTGCCGGCAACGATCGCCGTGATTGACGGTAGCCTTTGCATCGGCCTGAGCGACGCGCAACTGGATGCCCTTGCCCGCGCTCGCAACGTCGCCAAGCTCAGCCGCGCCGACCTGGCCGCCTGCATCGCTACAGGTGGAACGGGGTCCACCACCGTTGCTGCCACGATGATCGCCGCGGCACAAGCCGGCATCGCCACATTCGCGACTGGCGGCATCGGCGGTGTGCACAAGGGGGGTGAGGACAGCCTCGACATCTCCGCCGACCTGTATGAGCTGTCCGCGACGCCGGTCACCGTGGTCTGTGCCGGGGCCAAGGCGATTCTCGATCTGCCCCGCACGCTTGAGCTTCTGGAAACGCTGGGCGTTCCTGTCATCGCCTACGGGCAGAATACCCTGCCCGCTTTCTGGTCATCCAGTTCGGATCTGCAAGCGCCATTGCGGATGGACAGCCCGGAGCAAATCGCCCGCGCGCACCTGATCCGCGCCGATTTGGGCATTCCCGGCGGGCAACTGGTGGCCAACCCAGTGCCCCGCACCGACGAGATACCGCAATCCGAGATGCGTCCGGTCATCGCGCAGGCCACGCTGGACGCCGAGGAACTGCAGATCACGGGCAAAGCGCTGACGCCGTTTCTGTTGCGCCGCATTCACGACCTGACCGGAGGGCGCGCGCTTGACACCAATATCGCCCTGGTGCGCAATAATGCCCGTCTGGCGGCCCGGATCGCCACCGAAATATGCAGGATCGACCAATCGCGCGCCCTGCCCGGTAACTGACTGTCGCGCCCATTGTTATGAGGTGGCAAAGCGCCTAAATGTGAATTTGTTCCTTTGACCGGATACTGCCAATGAATACGCCATTCGATCCGGAGCCGAAACCACGCCGTCCCGGCATCCTTGCGCGCCTGCGCTCCAGCTTTCTGACCGGCCTGGTCGTTATCGCACCTGTTGGCCTGACCATTTGGCTGATCTGGACGCTGATCGGTTGGGTCGATGGCGTGGTGCTGCCGCTGGTGCCCTACCAGTTTCACCCCGAACGCTACATCGGCATCCCGTTGCGCGGTATCGGGGTGATCATATTCCTGATTTTCACCATTGTCGTCGGCTGGATTGCCAAGGGGTTGATCGGGCGTTCCCTGATCGGGCTGGCCGAGTCTATTGTCGAGCGGATGCCGGTCGTCCGGTCCATCTATTCCGGGGTCAAACAGATCGCCGAAACGGTTTTCGCCCAGTCCGAGCGTTCGTTCGAAAAGGCGTGCCTGGTGGAATACCCGCGGCGGGGGATATGGTCCATCGGGTTCATCTCGACCCAGGCCAAGGGTGAGATCGCAGCGCGCGCCGAAAATGCGCCGGGCGAGGCATTGATGAGCGTGTTTGTCCCGACAACGCCGAACCCGACGTCGGGTTTCCTGCTGTTCTTTCCGGCATCGGATATCCGGGAATTGGACATGACGATCGAGGACGCGGCCAAACTGGTGATCTCGGCGGGGCTGGTTTATCCCAATCAACGCCAGCCGGTTCAGCCCGACGATTCGCGCCTCGCGAACGCAAAAACGAATAATTAACCTTTTGAATACATGCTGAAAACTACCCCATTCCGCCGCGTCTCACTATGTCGCATAGGGTTGGGGTATCTTCCTCCCGGTTGGACTGGCCGCACCTGCGGGTGCGGTCTCTTTTTGCCAGGAATATGTAGATCGCATTGACTGTTGACCGCTGCGATGAATCGTCCTAGCGTTTCTTCAGATATCAAGACCGGCCAGTCCGGCAGGGAGACAAAGAAAAATGAAGGGGCCGATACCGGCCCCTTTTTCTTGGTCGAATCGCCGGTGCCAGGGGACAAGACATATACGCGAGGTCTTGCCACGATAGCTCACCAGCCCGACATTGATGGCCTGACAAGTCCACGAGCTCATGCTAGACAGCGCTGTGAAATGCACCGAAACATTCAAGCACGGGGATAACATGCCCAGATACCTGATAACGCTTCCCTTTGTCGCCCTCATGACGCTGGCTGCACCAGCCATTGCGCAGGACACCCAGGAGGAGGCCGATGGCCTCAGTCTTGGCGAACCGGCCGATGCCGCAGGTCAACCCTATATCAAGGAAGAGATTGACGATTGGTCGCTGGAATGCGTCCGCGTGGACGAGGGGGAAGAGCCTTGCCAGATGTTCCAGGCGCTGATCGACGAAAACGACAACCAGGTTGCCAACGTCCGGTTTTTCCGGTTGCCCGAAGGTAACCGCGCCGTCGCGGGCGCGCTGGTGTCGGTCCCCCTCGAGACGTTGCTGACCGCCCAACTGACAATCCAGGTGGATGACAACCCTGCCAAGCGTTATCCGTTCTCGGTGTGTGACAAGATGGGCTGCTATGCGCGTATCGGTTTCACCGACGAGGATATAGATGCATTCAAGGGCGGTCAGGTCGCGACGGTATCCCTGGTGCCATTTGTGGCCCCCGATCAACGTGTCTCGCTTGACATGTCACTTGCCGGTTTCACCGCCAGCTACGGCAAGACCTCGGTCGTGCAGCCGCGATAACCGAACATATCCCGCCCCGGCCCCCGAGCCGGGGCCTCGCGCCACCTGCCTGCGCCCCGGATCATGCCAGGGGCGCGTGACGCACCGCGATCAAGTCGCCTTGTCAAGCCCGGCGCAACGCCAGAACCGCGTTCAAACCACCAAAGGCAAAGGCGTTGGACAGCGCCACATCGACCTTTGCCTCGCGCGCCTGGTTCGGAACCACGTCCAGCGCGCATTCAGGATCGAATTCCTCGTATCCGATCGTGGGCGCGATCACCCCGTCACGCACCGCCATGATACAGGCCAGCAACTCCACCGCGCCGGTCGCCCCGATCAGGTGCCCGTGCATCGACTTGGTCGAAGAGATCATCAGCTTGTCGGCATGATGGCCGAACACATCGGCCACGGCGGTGCATTCGGTCTTGTCATTGGCTGCCGTGCCGGTGCCGTGGGCATTGATATAGCCAACCTGATCAAGGTTTACGCCGGCATCCCGCACCGCGCCCAACATGGCGCGCGACGCCCCCTGTTTCGACGGCATAACGATGTCGGACGCGTCCGAGGTCATGGCAAAGCCGCTGACTTCGGCCAGGATTTCGGCGCCGCGCGCGCGCGCGTGATCGTATTCCTCGAACACGAACACCCCCGCGCCCTCGCCCTGAACCATGCCATTTCGGTTGGCGCTGAAAGGGCGACAGGCATCGCGGCTCATCACGCGCAGGCCTTCCCATGCCTTGACCCCACCAAAGCACAGCATCGACTCCGATCCGCCCGTCACCATCACCGGCGCCGCGCCTGCGCGCACCATCTGGAACGCCTGCGCCATGGCGTGATTGCTGGATGCACAGGCGGTCGAAACGGTAAAGGACGGCCCCTTGAGGTTGTATTCCATGCTGACATGGCTGACAGCGGCATTGTTCATCAACTTTGGCACGACAAAGGGATGCACCCTGTTCTTACCCTCTTCGTACACGGTACGATAGTTGTCATCCCATGTGCTGACGCCACCACCCGCAGTGCCCAGAACAACGCCGGCGCGCGCGGCCAGATCGCCGCTGAATTCCAGCCCCGATTGCGTGATCGCCTCGCGCGCCGCCATCAAGGTGAACTGCGTGAACCGATCATAAAGCGCCATCTGTTGCCGGTTGAAGTGCCCCTCGGCTGCAAACCCCTTGACCTGACCGCCGATCTGGATCGACAGCCGCTCTACATCGCGAAACTCCAACTGGCCGATGCCGCAATGGCCTTCGCGCATCGCAGCAAGCGTCGTGGCGACGTCATGGCCTAACGCGTTGATCGTTCCCGCGCCGGTAATGACAACACGTTTCATTTCTGCTCATTAACCAGTTTCTCGATCCCCGCAATGATCGACTCGACCGAGGAAATGTCGAAATCGCTTTCCTCTGGCGCGTTCGCATTGAACGGAACCGAAATGTCAAAGGCCTCTTCGATCGCGAAGATGCTCTCGACAAGCCCGAGGCTATCGATGCCAAGGCTTTCAAGGGTACTGTCCATTGTCACGTCCGATGGCTCCAGAACAGCCTGCTCGGCGATGATCTCGATCACCTTCGTCTTGACGTCCATGATGGCGGCCTTTCATTCCTCGTGGACTGATCTAGTGGTTTCCCGTCAACTTCGAAACGGTTTTGCGCAAGTTGGCTACATCGCGATACAGGCGCGGCAGACGGCGCAGGCCCTTGTAAACCTCGACATGGCTGTCCATCTTCATGGCCGGGTATCCCAACATGACACGCCCTGCCGGCACGTTTGCCAACACCTTGGTCGCGCCGCCCGTAATCACGTTGTCTCCGATCATCAGATTGTCGCTCACGCCCGTCTGTCCACCCAGAACGACGTTATTGCCTATAGATGACGATCCCGCGACACCGACCTGTGCACAGATCAGGCAATCGTTCCCGATCACGACGTTATGCCCGATCTGCGCCAGGTTGTCGAACTTGACGCCATCCCCAACCCTTGTGTCGCGCACTGTGCCCCGGTCGATACAGCTATTGGCGCCCAGCTCGACATCGTCACCGATAACGACACTGCCAAGGCTGTGGATGCGCGCCCAGGCCTGCCCATGCGCCGCGCCGGTCTGAACACCCAGCGTATCGCGCGCCCGCTCGACACTTGATTCCTCCGGCGTGACAAAGGAAAACCCGTCGCCGCCAATGACCGCACCTGGCTGCGCGATGAACCGCGCGCCAATCCGCACGCGTGCCCCGATTCTCACCCCCGCGTGCAACAGGCTCTGCTCTCCGATCCGCGCGCCATCCGCGATGAAACATTGTGCGCCGATAACACCGCCCTGCCCCACCTCTACGTCCGCGCCGATCACGGCCAACGGCCCGACGGTGACGTCGGGGGCAATCCTGGCGCTGCCATCTATGACTGCCGAAGGATGAATGCCCTGCCCTGCGCGCGGGCGGTCGTTGTCCATCATGGCCGACAGGCCTGCCATCGCATAGCGCGGGCGCGGTGCCGTAATCGCGGCCTCAAGGCCAAATCCACGCCAGTCCGCCCCATCCCATAACATCGCGGCGCGAGCCTGCCCCTTGATCAGGCCGGCAGCGTATTCGGGGCGCATCGCCAGCGCCAAGTCGTTAACGCCTGCGCTGGCCGGTTCGGCCACGCCATCGACCCGGAGGTTCACGTCCCCGAACGCCTGCGCTCCGAGCGCCTCGGCGATCTCGCTGATGCTGTGGCCCATTGCTGCCTTGTCCCGATCTGTTCGGGGTCAGACTTATCCGCGAACCGCTTGCAACGCCACCCCTGCAGCTTGCAGGGCATCCCAGATTCTGCCGTCACGGCCATAGATATCCTCGCGGTAGCCCGTCCGCCCCTTGGCGCTGGTAACCGCCGTGCGATAAATCAGGTGCACCGGCACATTCTGCTCCAGATCAACCTGGGTTTCCTGCCCCGTGGACAGGATGGAATGAAACAGGCCCTTCGGATCATCCGTCTGGCGCGCCAGCAGCGCATAGGCAAAATCAAACGGATCCTGCAACCGGATGCAGCCATGGCTGAACGCCCGTTTCTCGCGCGCGAACAGGTGTTTGCTGGGTGTGTCATGCAAATAGATGTTGTGGCGGTTGGGGAACATGAATTTCACCAGGCCAAGTGCATTGCTGTTCGATGGCGGCTGCTTGATGTCGAACGGGAACGTATTGCGGGTGTATTCCGTGAAATCGATCGCCGAGCGCGGCACAACGCGCCCGCTGCCATCGACCAGCCGCAAATGCGAGGCCGCGTTGGGATTACGCTGCATCTGGGGCAAGTATTCGTTAACCGCGATCGAGCGAGGCACATGCCACGTCGGGTTGATGATCATGTGTTCCATGACATCCGAAAACTCCGGGCTGCGGCGATCCGTACTCGTCGCCCCTACCACAGATCGCGTGCGAAAGGTCACCTTGCCATCATCCACGATCTTGGCCGTGAAATCGGTCAGGTTGACCAGGATATGACGCTTGCCCAGATCACGATTCAGCCAGCGTTCCCGTTCCATCGCGACGATCACGGACTTCAGCCGCTCACTCGCCGGAACGTTCAACGCCGATATGGTGCTGCTCCCCGCGACGCCATCGGTTTCCAACCCATGATCGACCTGGAATTGCTGCACCGCGCGCTGCATTTCCCCATCATAGGTCCGGGATGCCCGGCGACCCATGTAACCCATGGAAATCAAACGGTTGCGCAGCTTCACCACCGCGTCGCCCTGCGCGCCGGGTTCAACTGTGCGGCCCGGCACCGAAGGCCCCCAGCCGCCGCGCTCTACAACCTTCTCAAGACGCATCTTCTCTTTCATCAGCCGGGTGTATTCCCGCGACTGTGGCGGCAACGCCTTCATGAACCCGCGCGGATCGCTCTTGGTGAAATTCACCAGGTATGACAACCGGTCGCGATACGGAACCTGCCGCACGATCCCGCTATCGGCGCTGCTGGGCACGATCACCCCGGTCTGAATGTCGCGTGCATAACCCAGGAAAGCCTTGGACAGCGCCACCTCGACCCTGCCCATGTCCCGTACCGTGCGCGCGGATTTCATTGCGCGCATCAACGCGTCCGCGTCATAGGCACCATACCGGGGCAACCCGTGCACGGGCGCGCGCTCCAGCGCATCAAGCAACGCCTGGCGCCGCGCCTTGTCCTTGCTGTCGGATCCCGTCCAGATCGGCGAATAGCCACGGTCACGGTAGAACGCGGCGATATCGCGATCAGACGCCGCCGCCTCGGCCACCGCCTGCTTGAACGCGGTAACCTGGGCCCCGGCAGGCGATGCGCCCAAGGCGAGCACTGCGCAAAATGCCGCCACCACGTATCCGAACACCAAGGCAAAACCAAAACGGGGGGCCGACAAAATCATCGCGAACCTCTTTCTAACATGTCTCTTGCAAATTCTTCTCACAGTTTGAACGCGTTCCCGACGGGGTGTCCATTCACTTTTTAATCAGCACGGACCGAGTATGGCATCACTGCATCCACCCAAAACACATCCTGCAGAGGCGCCGAATCGCATTTTCACAGCATGATATTACCAAATATGGCAAAAATCCGCCGGAAGATGAAAAAGCGGGTTGGTTCGCGAATCAATATATGCAAAAAATTTGGCATCACTTGGGGAAACGATAGCGAACCGTGTTGCAGCGCGGTCACAGGTGGAACGACGGGACAGGCGCCGACGATCATGACAGACACAGAAAATTCAAAGATATCGCGTCGAAGCGCGCTGTTGGGCGCGTTTGCGGCGACAACGCTGGCCGCGGCACCGACATATGGCAGCGCGGCCGGTTTCCTCCGCGGGGCGGGCGACATACGCCGCATCCGGATGTATAACGGGCGCACCGGCGAAAACCTCGATACGATCTACTGGATCGAAGGCGAGTATATCCGCGACGCGTTGAATGAAATCAGCTTCTTCATGCGCGACTGGCGCACCGACCAGGTCAAGACGATAGACACCCGCACCATCGATATCGTGGCCGCGACCCATGCCATTCTGGACGTGAGCGAGCCATACCTGCTTCTGTCGGGATATCGCAGCCCTCAAACCAACGCCATGCTGCGCCGCCGCTCCAGCGGTGTTGCCAAGAATTCCCTCCATCTCAAGGGGCAGGCAAACGATCTGCGCCTTGCATCGCGCAGCGTGAACCAGATGGCGCGCGCCGCGATTTCCTGCCGCGCTGGCGGCGTCGGGCGGTATTCACGCTCGGATTTCGTGCACATGGATTGTGGCCCCGTGCGCAGTTGGGGCGGCTGACCACCGCTCGAACGCTGCACCACGCTCCTCGTCCATGACACCCGCCCGGCCTGACCCGCGGCGGGTTTTTCTTTGTCATATCACCCAATCACCACAACACTCACCTGATCGTGTGGGATCGTGACCCGCCCCGGCACCGCGTATCTGGTACCTTTGTTTCACGCGGAAATCGTAACGGGAGGTATGAGACATGACATGGAAATTCGCGGGAACGCTTCTGTTCGGCAGCCTGGCTGCAAGTGTCGCAATGGCACAGGATATGGCACCATTCGGAACCGACAAGGACGCTGCCTATGCCGGCAAGGTCTGGCAGGCCATGACGGATCAACGTCTTGCCGGCGAGGGTGCGATACGCTCGTTCCCCTATGATGGCCTCGAGCCACACGGCCTGATGCTTGAGACATTCTACACCAAGGCCACGATCGACGGCCACGAGGGCGACCTGGTCGTCAAGCGCAACTACGGCCCCGAAGGCGTCACCGCCGACGAGGTGATGATGGCTCCGGGCGACCACCTTGGCGCGGTCACAGTGATGTTCAAGCGCGAAGACGGCTATGACGAGGACAACCAGAACTGGTTCTGGGCCAAGTACCTGCCCGACGGATCGCTTGACACGAACCCCAAGGACATGCGCCTTGCCGGCCGCGTGGCGAAGGGCATGGATGCAGGCTGCATCGCCTGCCACACCGCCGCACCGGGAGAGGATTACCTCTTTACGACCGATCACATTACCGAGTGATCACCCGGCGCAAACCCGATGTAAAACGCACAAGGGGGCCACAAGAGGCCCCCTTGCCGTGTCATGCATGAATCGATCGCCCTCAGGCGCGCCGACGGCGGCGGCCGGTGCCGCGTCCGCCCCCTGCCCCGGTATCGGCATCCGGGTCTTTGTTGAACCGAATCCATGCCGCGCCCGACGGGTCGTTGTTGGTCAGGAAATTGGCCGCGCGAATGGCTTCCATCTCGGAACCTGCGCGCGGCTTCGTGCTGCCAAGACCTGTCAACTTGCAAAACAACTCGGGGTCCATGTCCTCTGGCACGATGATACCTGCAGCAGCCAGCGCGGCCTTGCGCTCTTCGATCTTGGCCATCGGCACTGGCAGGGCTACCGGGTTCATGATCGCGCTGGTCATCCCCGCGCCCATGGCCATCGGCAGGAACGCGTTGTTGATGCCATGCCGGTTGGGCAGGCCGAAACTGATGTTCGATGCGCCGCAGGTGGTGTTCACGCCCAGTTCTTCGCGCAGGCGACGCACCAGCGCAAATACCTGCAGGCCCGCCGTGCCCATGGCCCCCACCGGCATCACCAGCGGATCAACCACGATGTCATGCGCGGGAATACCGAAATCCGCCGCACGCTGGACGATCTTGCGTGCCACCTCGAACCGAACATCGGGGTCTTCGGAAATGCCCGTGTCATCGTTGGAAATCGCCACCACCGGCACGTTGTATTTCTTGACCAGCGGCAGCACGTATTCCAGGCGCTCCTCCTCGCCCGTGACCGAGTTCAGAAGCGGCCGACCTTCGCAGGCTTGCAATCCAGCCTCCAGCGCGGCAGGCACCGAGCTGTCTATGCACAGCGGCACATCAACCAGCCCCTGCACCAGCTCGATCATCTTGGTCATCAGCGGCGGCTCGGTCTCGTTCGGGTTGGGATTGGAATTGTAGACAACGCCAGCGTTCACATCCAGAACCGTGGCCCCTGCCGCCACCTGCGCCACCGCATCCTTTTCCACGGTCGAAAAGTCACCCGCCTCCAGTTCGGCAGCCAGCTTCTTGCGGCCCGTGGGGTTGATCCGCTCGCCGATCACGCAGAACGGCTGATCAAAGCCGATGATGGCGGTTTTCGTCTTTGATTCAACAACTGTCCGGGTCATGTCTTATCCTTGTTGGGTTTGTGCGGCGGGCACGCCAGAGGCGCCGCCGTTTTCGATGGCCCACGTGGCGTTCGTCTTGATGCCGCCAAGCGGGAAGAAGTGGACGCGCTCGATATTGAAGTCGGGATTGGCGGCCTTGTGGGCAGCCAGATCGGCCAGAACCTCTGTCGGCTCGTAGGGCAACAACAGCTTGGACACATCCATCGCACGCTTCTGAAGCACCTTCAGCGACGGACCAACCCCGCAGGCGATCGCGAACTTGATCAGCGTCTGCAGCTTCGCCGGCCCCGCGATGCCGATATGCACGGGCATGGTTATCCCCTCGGCCTTGAGGTTATCGGCCCACTTGATGATCGGCTTGGCGTCAAAGGCAAATTGCGTCGCCAGCGCCATCTCGGCATTGGTTGCGTCGCAATAGGCCTGCTTCCAGCGCAGGGCATCCCACACGTTGTCATGGCCACCGTCAGGATCGATGTCGCGGTTGCCTTCGGGATGGCCCGCAACATGCAACCGCTTGAAGCCTGCCTTCTCGAACAGGCCGGTCTGCATCAACTGCATCGAGCTGTCGAAATCGCCATGGGGCCTGGCCACGCCGCCAGCCAGCAGCAGCGCCTGATCGACGCCCGCCTCGCCCTGATAGCGCGCGATCCAGTCGGCCAGCGTCGCCTCGTCCTTGATGATCCGGGCCGGGAAATGCGGCATCACCGGATACCCCTCGCGCGCGAGGCGCCGCGCGGTCGCGACCATTTCCTCGATCGGCGTGCCTTCGATATGCGCGACATAGACGCGCGTCCCCTCGGGCAGCAGATCACGAAAATTCTCGACCTTCTCGGCGGTGCGCGGCATCACCTCGATCGAATACCCCTGCAGCAGCGCCTCGATCTGCGGGTTGAGCGGTTTCGCGACATCCGCGCGCTTCTTGAAGTTCAACAAAGCCATCACGGCCTCCCATAGTGTCGTGGGTGTCAGCCCCATCAGGCAGTGGCCCAACCATCGTTTGCGATCAGCGCCTTGATACGCTCCTGATCGTATTCCATTTCCAATCGCATGGCCTCGGCCTCGGCGATCTGCTCCGGCTCCCCTTCCACCGTATATGGGGACGCCTTGCGCCACTCGGCAAGGTAGGCATCGGTGCCCGCCGCGCCGGTTTTCATCGCCGCCCGGTCGATTGCCTGCTCGAACCGTTCGGCCAGCGGCTGTTTGGTGCCGCGACGGCCCTTTCCGACGATGACCTGCGCGGGAATGTCCCGCCAGTAAACTATGGTCACATCTGGCATAGCGTGATTCCCTCCCTGCCAGCGCCACACCTAAAGCAGCATGTCCGCCCCATGAGTGCGATTTTCGACAGAAAAGCTGCAACCTGCGACCTCCGGGCAGCCGCAACGACCAATCCCGGCCACCACAGAGCTTGCGCAACCCCACGAGTGATACTACCTTCAAGGTAACTCGAAAATGGAGGGCGTTACGCTATGGCGCCCAAGCGTCCCGGTGGTGCGGGCGCAGTCCCGATCCTGGTTGAGAGCCCCGCGCCCAATCCCCCTGCTCAGGCCGAGCTTTATGCCGCGCTTGACCTGGGAACAAACAGTTGCCGCATGCTGATTGCCCGTCCGACGGGCAGTCAGTTTCAGGTCGTGGACAGCTTTTCAAAAACCGTTCAACTGGGCAGTGGCCTTGGCGCGACCGGCCGGCTCAGCCGCTCGTCGATGGCGCGCACCGTGCAGGCGCTGCGCATCTGCCAGCAAAAGCTCAAGCGTCATAACGTCAAACGCATGCGCCTCGTCACCACCGAGGCCTGCCGCCGTGCGCGCAACGCCGAGGATTTCATCCGCCGCGTCAAGCGTGAAACCGGCCTGCAACTTGACATCATAAAACCCGAGGAAGAGGCACGCCTTGCCGTGATTTCCTGCGCGCCGCTGGTCTCGTCCAAGACCGAGCAATTGCTTGTCGTCGATATCGGCGGCGGCTCGACGGAACTGGTCTGGATCGACCTGTGCGGCGTCCCCGAATGCGACCGCGCGCAGGCGATCATGCAGCTTCATACCGGGTTCACCGCATGCGAGAATGGCCGCCCCGCCGCGCGCGTGGTGGATTGGATTTCGGTGCCGCTTGGGGTGGCGACGCTGCGCGATCAATTCAACGATGTCGAGGATGACGCCGCCCGCTTTGCCCTGATGAGTTGGTTTTTCGAGGAAAATCTCGCGGAATTCACCCCCTACAAGGATGAACAATCCCGCGCAGGGTTCCAGATCGTGGCGACCTCGGGCACCGTGACAACCGTTGCTGCCAGCCATCTCGGCCTCAAACGCTACGACCGCACCAAGGTGGACGGCCTGCGCATGACCTCTGATGAAATCGACAAGGTGATCCGCGGCTACCTTGATCTCGGGCCGCTCGGGCGCCGCCGCGATCCGCGTATCGGGCAGGACCGGCAGGCGCTGATCATGTCCGGCGCCGCGATTCTTCAGGCGCTCTTGCGTTGCTGGCCGACCGACCGGCTGTCGGTGGCCGACCGGGGCCTTCGCGAAGGGCTTCTCTACGCACAGATGAGCGCCGATGGCGTGCTCGAACCCGGCCCTTGCTAACGGCGCGGGCGTGACATAGGGGGCGACATGACAAAGAAAAACACATCCGGGCGCGGTGAGCGCGATCTCAAGGTCAAGGTCAAGACCGCCCGTGGACGCAAGTCGTCCTCGACGCGCTGGCTGCAACGACAACTCAACGATCCGTATGTCAAACGCGCCCGCACTGAGGGCTACCGCGGCCGCGCCGCGTACAAGATCCTGGAGCTGGACGACAAGATCCGCTTCCTTGTGCCCGGCGCCCGCGTTGTTGATCTGGGCTGCGCGCCCGGCGGCTGGTGCCAGGTCGCGGTCAAACGCGTCAATGCACTGGGAGAGCGCACAGACAAGCGGCAGGGCCGTATCCTCGGGATCGACCTGCAAGAGGTCGAACCGATCGCCGGCGCCGAGATTCACCAACTTGATTTCATGGATGACGGCGCCGACGAGCAGGTCAAGGCATGGCTCGACGGCCCCGCCGACGTGGTCATGTCCGACATGGCCGCCTCCAGTTCCGGTC
>CAZOKA010000024.1:0-14074 GCA_964580265.1 uncultured Rhodobacterales bacterium
TCGCCGCGCTTCAGGCGCTGCTGGAGGCCCGATCCGAAGTCAATTTGCTCTCGGGAACGTTGTTTTCCTACCGGATGACGAACAGCCTGTCCACGCGAATCCTTCTGGAGGACATCTCCAAGGCCTCCCTGAACCGGCTGACGGACATCAATGCGAAGCTGGAAACCAATGAACAGACCGCCCCATATGCGCAGGCGGTGAAAGCGACGACCGAAGCATTCAAGAAAGTCATCAAGGGACGTGGCGCGCGTTTCTCGGGCCCACAGAACGATATTCTGGAGATGCGGCGGAAGGCGGATGTAAGTCTGTCAAGCGCCGTGGACGACATGGTGTTCGCATTGACGATTGCCGCAGAAGAGGCAAGCACCAACAACCGCAACTCCATTCAGGGCCTGCTCGAAAACGAGGTCGATCACATCAATACCCTGTTCGACATCAACAGTTGGATCGGCCGTTTCCAGGAAGCCGCCCTCAAGGTGGTGGTCGCCACGGGCGCTGACGAGGTGAAAGCGGCTTCCATCCCCATGCAGCAGGCTGCAAATGCCCTTTCCGACTACAAGGATTTCGATGACGGTCGCTTATCAGACGAACTCGCGGCCATAGCCGCTCTGGCCAATCCGGAAACAGGTCTGCCCGCCTACAAGATCGCCGCGCTTTCGGCAGATGTCGCGGCGGCAAAAGCAGTCGAGGCGGCATCGAACGCGGTGTTGAAAATCGGCAACCTTGTCGCCGATCTGGGTGGCGAAAGCCAGGGCGACATCGCGGCAATGGCGACAGATATCCAGACCGAAATGGCCGAGGCAGGGCAATGGGTGAATATGTTGCTTGCAGCGAGCGGTGCCGTACTGGTTGTCGCGCTTGTCCTTACCCGGTTGATGATCCAGCGCCCGTTGCGTCGGATCAGCGAGACCACGGAGCGTCTTGCCGGCGGCGACATGCAGAAGGTGACAGGCTTTGACCGCGCCAGCGAAGAGGTGTTCCGCATCGCCAACGCACTTGCGGTTTTCCGAGATGGCCTGATCGAGAAGCAGGAAATGGCCGCGAAACAGGATGCCGAACGACAGGCGCGCATGACCGAGCAAACGGCCGCGGTCGCGGCCATTGGAAATGGGTTGGAGCGGCTGTCGAAGGGGGACGTGTCCCGGCACATTACCGAAGAAATGGCAGAAGGCTATGCCAAGCTGCGCGATGACTTCAACCGGGCACAGGGCAATCTGCGTGACATGCTGCTCGAAATGAAGCAGGTGTCGTCAAGCGTTTTCTCAGGTGCGGCCGAAATCAGTTCGGCCTCTGGGGATTTGTCCCGGCGCACCGAGAATCAGGCGGCGACGCTGGAAGAATCAGCCGCTGCGATTGATGAAATCACGACAAATGTCGATATTTCCGCAACCAATGCGCATGATGTCGAAACCAATCTCGACGTTGCCAAACAGGATGCTGAACAAAGCGGTGAAGTTGTGCAAAACGCCATCCGCGCCATGCACGATATCAAGGACAGTTCCGACAGGATTTCGCAAATTGTCGGGGTCATCGACGACATCGCGTTCCAGACCAACCTGCTTGCACTCAATGCCGGCGTGGAAGCAGCCCGCGCGGGGGCGGCAGGTAGCGGCTTCGCGGTTGTCGCTTCCGAAGTGCGGGCATTGGCGCAACGGTCATCCGAGGCGGCCATGGAAATCAAGACACTCATCCACAACGGTGCGTCCAGGGTCGATCATGGCGTTGAGCTGGTTGGAAACGCGGGGGATGCCCTGGTTTCCATGCTCACGAGGTTCGAAGATGTCTCGGCCATGCTGGCAGGAATCGTCAACTCTTCGAATGAACAGGCGCTCAGCCTCAAGGAAATCAATGACGCCATGGCAAATCTTGACCGGGTCACGCAAGATAACGCGGCAATGGTTCAAAGATCCACCGCCGCGACATCCAAGCTCAATTCCGATGCAACCACGATGTCCGAGCTGATATCCCGGTTCGTGACGAAACCACTCGACAATGGCACTGCACATGCTGCGGCGCAGATCGTCTCGGGAACAAGTTCCGACCCGGCGCAACCGGATCATCCCACAAATGAGACGCAGGGGACTGCGGCCTGAAGACAGGGTCAGGCCCGGCATCACGTCAGGTCGCCAAGATGGCACCTTCCG
Source organism: uncultured Rhodobacterales bacterium (assembly GCA_964580265.1). Classification (GTDB taxonomy): domain Bacteria; phylum Pseudomonadota; class Alphaproteobacteria; order Rhodobacterales; family Rhodobacteraceae; genus Sediminimonas. The sequence goes on from CAZOKA010000024.1 coordinate 2,145, forward strand.
CCGAGAAATTCGCTCCGGTTATCAGCAGCATGTAACTACTTATTAAATCCCGCGAAATAGCATTGCCAGACAAGTAACGCATGGATGGTTTTGAGCGGCATGACTTCATCGACCGGCATAGATTCAGACACCCCTATCAGTTTGCCCGAGCGCATGGATTTCGCCGCGTGCAAGCCCCTGGCCGATGCAATTCGCGATCGACGAGGAAGACCACTCCTGCTGGATGCGGGCAATGTACGGTTCCTCGGCGCGCTTGCGGCTGAAATCCTCTTGCGGGCCAGGGCCGAATGGCAGGCTGACGGCCAGGCTTTCAATCTGGTCGAGCCGTCAGATGGTTTCTTGAAGGGTCTGTCCTTGCTGGGAATTCCCCAGAAAAAATTGACCAGAGAGGGTTTTGAATGACACGCATCTTGGCCGTTGACGATTCCAGAACCATGCGCAGCATGCTGCAGACCACGCTGACGGATGCCGGCTTCGATGTCGACATCGCCGAAGACGGTGTTGACGGACTCGATAAACTCGAAGCCACGAAACCGGATCTCATCATCACGGACATCAATATGCCCCGCCTCGACGGTTTCGGTTTCATCGAAGGCGTAAGGACGGCTAAGCAGATGTTTTCGGTGCCCATCCTCGTGTTGACGACGGAAACCGGCGAACAACTGAAGCAAAGGGCGCGCGAATCCGGCGCCACCGGATGGATCGTCAAGCCATTCGACGAAGACAAGCTCGTCTCGATCATTCAACGGCTAGTAGTCTAGGGGCGCGGAATGACCGATCTCAACGATATGTTCTTTCAGGAATGCGACGATCTTCTAGAAGGTCTGTCATCAGGGCTCAATGACCTGGAAAACGGTAGCGACGATGATGAAATCATCAACAGCATGTTCCGCGCCGTACACTCGATCAAGGGCGGCGCCGGGGCGTTTGGCCTGGATCAGCTTATTGAATTCGCCCACGCGCTCGAAAACGTCCTGGACGATGTGCGCGCCGGGCGCCTGACAACGGACGAGCACGTCGTCGCACTTCTTTTCATGGCCAGCGATCACCTGTCCGACCTGGTCGATGCCGCCCGAAACAAGGATGTTTTGCCACCAGACCAAGGCGCATCGATTCTGAGCGACCTCAAGCTCATGAGCGAAGCATCGAACGGCGGGCACAATGTAAATGATGCCGCGGCGGAACAAGACCCACCGGCATTCGAGCCCCTGACACTGACCTTGGATGGCGAATTGCCAGCCCTCGACGACATGCTGTCGCCAGCGGACCCAGAGCACATGGCGATCACCTTCAAGGCGCTTGCACAGCTATACGCCAACGGGCATGACCCGGCATTGTTGTTTCGCGGCCTCGAAGACCTTGGCAAAGTGACCGTCGAAGCCGACCTGTCCACAATTGTACCACTGCGCGACGCCCCTTGGTCCCAGCCTACGATATCTTGGAAGATCGGGATTTTGCCCGACGATTCGGTGGATAGGGCCGCAATACAGGAGGTCTTCGAGTTCGTTGAAGGGCTGTGCGAGCTGGAAATCGTCCCCCAAGCCACCACATCCCCGGACACCGCTTTACCATCGCTCGACGATGACGCACCGGGGGCGCCCCCGGGTGAACCGCCGCTTCACGCGGAAACCAGCCAGGGCGCGCGAATTACGGCAAAACCCGCCTCGGGATCCAACAGACAGACAGCCGCCCGGTCAAGCACCATTCGGGTTGATCTCCAGCGCGTGGATCAATTGATCAACCTGGTGGGCGAACTGGTAATTGCCGAGGCCATGCTGCGCCAGTCAATGGATGAGATGCCACATTCGGCCAGTAGTGGCGTGGATGAAGCCATGAGCCAACTCAAGCAGCTATCGGGCGCAATCCAGGAAAGCGTCATGGCCATTCGCGCTCAGCCGGTACGTGGCCTGTTCCAGAGAATGTCAAGAATTGTAAGAGAGACGTCGAAGGAAGCCGGAAAATCGGCGCGGCTGGTCACCATCGGCGATGCCACGGAAGTGGACAAGACCGTCACCGAGCGCCTTGTGGACCCACTGACTCACATGATCCGAAATGCCATAGATCATGGTCTTGAGGCCCCCGATCAACGTCGCGCTGCAAACAAGGACGCGCGTGGCACCGTCACGCTTGAAGCGGCCCACCGCTCCGGCCGCGTCGTCATTACGCTTAGCGATGACGGTGCAGGCATCAACCGTGCCAAGGTGCGCCAGATCGCCGAGGACAAGGGATTGGTCCGGCCGGACGATGACCTTGCCGAAGCGGATATCGACAACCTTTTGTTCCGGCCAGGTTTTTCCACTGCAGGCGAGGTATCCAACCTGTCGGGGCGCGGTGTGGGAATGGATGTGGTGCGTAACGAGATCCAGTCATTGGGCGGGCGCGTCAGCCTGCAATCGCAACCCGGAAAAGGAACCTCTGTCACGATCTCTCTACCGCTGACCCTGGCGGTTCTCGAAGGCATGGTGGTGCGCGTGGCGGATCAGACGTTGATCGTACCCACCCTGTCGCTGCGCGAGATGCTGCAACCTGGGCAGGCCCGCGTACATACACTGTGCGACGGAGACCGGGTGCTTGCGCTCAACGACGAGCTTGTTCCGATCATCAATCTGGGCGCGGCCCTCGGGTATAGCACCGATCCTGTCTGCCTTGGTCAACAGTCCCTGTTGCTGATCGAGGATGATGCCGGGCGCCGGTCGGCGCTCGCCGTTGACGCGATTGCGGAGCAACGGGAAGTGGTGATCAAGGGGCTGGAGCAAAGCTATCAGAGCATTTCCGGCATCGCCGCTGCCACGATACTCGGGAACGGGAAAATCGCGCTCATCATCGATACCGACCAAGTGATTGCCTTGCCCGGCAGGGTTGACCAGCCCGCGCCGCCCCTCAAAGGAGATTTTCTTCATGCATGATATCGAGAAGGGTTCACACTCCTCCAACCGGGATGAAATCGTGTGTTTCCGGGTCGAGGAGCAGGATTTCTGCATCGAGATTTCGCATGTACTGGAAATCCGGGGCTGGACCAGCACCACCACGCTGCCGCATGCGCCGGATTTCATAGTCGGCATGATGAACCTGCGCGGCACTGTCTTGCCAGTGGTTGACCTGTCGTTGCGACTGGGGTTCGGCAAGACAGAGCCAGGCAAGCGGCACGTGATTATCATAGCGCAGATCGACGAAAAGGTCGTCGGTTTCCTGGTCGATGCGGTGTCTGACATCATTACCGTTGACGAGTCCGAAATGCAGGCCGCGCCCGATGTGTCATCCGCAAGGACACAAGCCTTCTTACGTGGCGTCTACTCGGTGGACGATACGTTGGTGCGCGCCATCGACGTGCGCGCAGTTCTGCCACAGGGGGCGCGGTTGGAGCCATGACCGAGGAACGCCAGAAAGATTCGCCAGCCCTCATCAGCCAGAGTGATTTTGCCACTGTCGCCAAGCTGCTCAAACAGATGGCAGGCATTCACCTATCCCCCAACAAACGCGCGATGGTATCGGGGCGGCTGAACAAGAGGCTGAAATGCCTGGGCCACGCGTCGATCTCTTCGTATTGTGCCGCGCTGGAGGCCGGGCACGATGCCGATGAGCAGGACGCATTCATTTCCGCCCTCACCACCAATATGACCCGGTTCAACCGCGAGTCGCATCATTTCAGGCATTTTGCCTGCGACGTGCTTCCCGGCTTGATCGAGAACTTGCGAGGCGGCGGGCGCGTGCGGGTCTGGTCGACGGGATGCTCAACGGGAGAAGAAGCCTATGGCCTTGCGTTTCATGTGCTTGCGGCCTGCCCCGATGCCACCGATCTGGATTTTCGAATTCTGGCTACGGATATTGACAAATCCACCCTGGCGACCGCTCAGGCTGGGCTTTACCCGGTCGCGAGCCTGTCGCAACTCTCGCAAGATCACGCCAGCCGGTTTTTCGACCGTGCAGGCACACAATCCGGCATGGCCCGGGTCAGTCAAGCCGCGCGCGACCTGATTGCCTTTCGACGGTTGAACCTGAATTCAGACTGGCCGTTTCACGGGAAATTCGATGTCATAATGTGCCGGAATGTCGCGATATATTTCGATGAAGCGACGCAAGCCCGGCTGTGGCGCCGCCTGGCCGACCGCCTGCAGCCCCGTGGGGTACTCTATGCCGGTCATTCTGAAGCCCTGCCAAAAGAAGTCATGGCGCGCGTCGGCCACGAAGGGGTCGGAACATACCGGCTTTCTGCAGGCTCTCCCGTAACCGGCCCCACAGCACCGCCCTGCACCGAAACAACGGAGAAACCCGATGAGTTTGAAAGACAAACTTCACATTCTGGTGGTTGACGACATGTCAACCAGCCGGGGGCTTCTCACGCAAGCACTCGATGAAATCGGGGTTCGACACTACCGGACGGAAAACGATGGCGATGCGGCATGGCGCAGCCTGGCAGCAAAGCCCGTGCATCTGGTTATTTCTGATTTCAACATGCCGCGCATGGATGGCTTGCAACTGCTCGAAGCAATCCGTTCACACCGGGCTATTGCGCGCACGGGCTTCATCCTGGTCACGGGACGGGCCGACAAGGAATTGATTGATCGCGGTGCGCGCCTGGGCATGAACAACTACCTGAAAAAGCCTTTTCAGGCCGCTCAACTCAAGGCCTGCATCGAAAAAGTCGTCGGGCGCCTCTGAACAAGGGTTATCTCGTGTCATACCGTCAAACCTCCCGTATTCTCAACATCCTCGCTGAAGAAACCGATGATCTGTCGGTGATTGCGCAAGCGCTTGATCGGATGATCCCGGACGTGATCGAAAAGCTGCCGAGCGGCACCCATGGCGCGCCTGATCTGCAACGCGTTGATGCTTTGTGCCAGCACCTGAGGGATATATCCAACACATTGAAGGCAATGTCGTTTTTGGTCGGCGCCGAAGCCAAACTTGATGTCGGCGCCCTGGTTGATGAAGTCCGGCTCGATTATTTCAAACGCCGCTTGCGGGACGACCCCGTCGCGCCGGAACTGGGCTTGGGACATGGCCAGGCGCAATTGTTCTGACGGTGTAACCGACCTTGGCAACGTCCGCTTTGTTGCCCTCCAGATCATGAAAGGTAGCCGCAATGCAGCAAACAGCCACAACGTCGCCCGCCCCTTCGCCCGAAAACGAGGAAATCCTGTTTCCGGACCAGCAAATACTCGCCTCCGCGACAGATTTCCGAGGGGTAATCCGCTATGCCAACCCGGCTTTTTGCGATGTCGCGAAGTTTTCGCACGACGAACTGATGGGCGCACCGCACAAGATCGTGCGCCATCTCGATATGCCGCGCGGCATGTTCTGCCTGTTCTGGGAAAGGCTGAAATCTGGCCGGCCGGTATGCGCCTATGTCAAGAATAGCACGGGCGATGGCCGATTTTACTGGGTTTTCGCAACGGTCACGCAGTTGCGGGATGGCTATATTTCGGTTCGGATCAAACCGAATGGCGAGCTGTTCGCCCTCACCCGAGAACTCTACAGCGACCTCCTCTTCGAAGAGGCAAACGGCCTGTCCCCGGAAAAAAGCGCGCAGCGACTGCGCGCATATCTTGCGGAAAAGGGCTATCATGATTTTGACGCCTATATGGGAGCAGCGCTCGATTCCGAGATTTCGCATCGAAGCGACATAGCCCAGGTTGCAGGCTCCTCCCTCGAACATATAAAGGAGCTGTCCGGGCTGATCGAAAACGCAGAGACGCTGGTCGGGAACATCTCCAATGTGTTCGGGCAGGTGCGTGGCGAACCGGTCAACCTGCGAATCCTGGCTGGGCGCCTGGAAGAGGCCGGTGCCGTAATCAGTACAATTTCCAAGAACTACGAAACGATGTCCGTGGATATGTACCAACTGATCGAGCGGCTGAACTGTCGCGAGGCTGGGGTGTTGATCCGGATGCGCGATGCGATCGATCATGGCCGGATCGCGGCCCAGATCGCTGCGCTGATGAGCCTGACCGCCTCGCAAGCGGACGAGGCTGATCGTTCGCTGCTGACCGGGCAGTCCGGGACGCTCAATGAAACCTCCCGCACCACCATGGCCGAGATCGCTGCCCTTGGCCAAACCATCCCCGACATCTGTCGCCAACTTCGGCGGCGGATCAACGGGCTGGACCTTGTCAAGCTGCTCTGCCGTGTCGAAAGCGGACGCATGGGCGATGTGGACAGCGGAATGAACGGTATCATCATGCGCCTGGAAGAGGCGCACCAAAGCACGGATCGCTACCTGTCCGAGCTTGCCGCGACTGCTTCGCAGATCAATATCCGCTCCAAGACGCTTTGAGGGCGGTGATTCAGGCGATCTTAAACCTTTCTGTGGATCATGAACTTCAGTCACAATCCCGGATCCGGAGAAAGAAATGCACTTCAGGAACATCCTCTTGGCTGCAACTGGCGAAACTGCAAGCCGCACACTGTCCGACAATTGCCGCGGTTATGTTCCAGATGTCTTGCAGGCAGAAATCATCGAACTGGCCCACCCGGCATGGGCAAGAAAAATCGGGCAGGGCACCCCTCGGGGGCGCGGGTATCCGCAAGCTTCGGCGGTGCGCCATTTCGGCATGACTTCAGGCTGCTCCGAAGCAGCGCGTCTCGTCACCTCCTCCTGACACGAAATCCTGCGAACTGGACTCCGCCATGACCGCGACCACCACGCCAAAATCCGCCCCGACGACCAGTATTCGCACCCGCCTTGCAACGCTGAGTATCAGCTTCAAGCTCGCCGCCCTGATCGCAACGGGGTTTCTGGTCACCTTCAGCGTTTCCTTCCTGCTGATTACTGCCAATGTCAGGGCCATGGGCCTGGAATTTCAGTCCGAGAACGAAACCGTTATCGCCAGGATTCTGGCAGCCCAGATGCAGGTGCCCCTGCACCTTGGCGATGAAAGGCGCCTTGCGAAAATATACGAACCCGTCGTCGAAAACGACAGATCGCTCATGCGGATCGATATAGTCAACGCGGCGGGAGAACTCCTGGTTCGGCATGACAGCGGCGGCGACGTACCCGATGCGCTTCGGGGCCTGACCCAGGAGACGCTGAACCAAGGGAAACTGCTTCGCCGCGGCACGAGCAGCATCAACCTGGTTACCGTGCCGGTGATCTCCGACGATGGTGAAACCTTGCTGGGCGCGGCTGGGTTCGTCTGGAGCAATGGAGGGTTCCTGAGCACACAGATCACCGAGATTGGAAAATCCGTGGCGATCAGTGCGCTGGTGGCGATAATCGGCCTGGCCGGGATAGTCTTTGTCATATCGCGCGTGGTGACACGCCCGATCAAGACGCTTAGCGCCGCGATGGAGACCGTATCCGACCACGACTACGAGGCCGATATCCCCGGCACCGAACGTCGCGACGAGATCGGTATCATGGCTTCGAAACTTGCGCTGTTTCGCGACACACTGGCAAAGGAGGAACAGCTTGACGTGGTGCGCCAGGAAGAATCCGCGCTGCGACGCAAGCTGTTCGTCAGGCTGGGCGAGGGCATGTCGCAACTGGCCTCGGGCCGCACCGATTGCCCGATCGACGTGGATGAATTCGCGCGCCTGGATAAGAACCATGTCGAGATCTGCGAGAACTTCAACGATGTGCTGCTGAACCTGCGCGACATGCTGTCGACGATCGTATCCACAGCCGAAAGCGTGCGTACCAGTTCTCGTGAAATATCCGAGGTGGCCGAGGATCAATCCAAGCGTTCCGAAGCCCAGGCAGGGATGCTCGAAGAATCCGCCGCGGCCATCGAGGAACTGAACACCAGCGTCCAAAAGACCGCCAGCCTGGCATCCGACGCCAACGAACATATCGCCGACAACAAGAAACGGGCCGCGGCGGGCGGCGAGGTGGTCGACAAAACCGTCAAGGCGATGCGGGATATCGAGGAATCCTCGCAGCAGATAACCGCGATAATCGGGGTAATTGACGATATCGCATTCCAGACCAACCTGCTTGCACTGAACGCGGGTGTCGAAGCCGCCCGCGCAGGCGAATCCGGCCGTGGGTTTGCGGTCGTGGCCTCCGAGGTTCGCGCGCTGGCACAGCGCGCCTCGACTTCCGCAAACGAAATCAAGGAACTCATCTTGCGCTCAAGCGCCCATGTCACGGACGGCAGCGAACTCGCAAATCAGGCCGGGGCAGCGCTCAGCGATATAATCGGCGGCGTCAATCACGTTTCCGATCTTGTCTCGGAAATTGCAACCGGGTCCAGGGAACAGGCAACCAACCTGGCCGAGATAAAGGAAAGCGTGACGTCACTGGACAAGGTAACCCAACAAAATGCCGTCGTGATCGAGGAATCCTCATCCGCGAGCCGCAGCCTGAGCAACGAAGCGGAACGCATGTCCGAGGCGCTGCGTCGGTTCTCCATCGAAGGCACCCTGAACGAGGAGCTGGAAGAAGACGCGCTGCCCGAAGAGAGCACGGCCATTCAGGCGGACGAGATCGCATTGGCCAAGGACATGGAATCCCAAATCGCCGAGCCAACCCTGGTTTTCAGATCCCAGGCCGGATCGAGAAAGAAGATCGCCAACGGCCAGGAGGATTGGCATGACTTTTGAGCACTCACGGCTGACGATGCATTTCGGCTCAAACGATCGCAGGCTGTGATGATGTATCCTGAGCATTGCCTTAATTCCGGGCAAGATCATTGGGCGCCAAGATCATGGAAGGCTTGATCTACGTGCCGGTATTCCAGGGGGAAACCCGGGTATCCGATCGCCCTGACGAGGTGATGACAACGATCCTGGGATCCTGCGTTGCCGCCTGCATTTGGGATTCGGCTGCTGGGGTCGGAGGGATGAACCACTTCCTGTTACCGGGCGATATGACCGAGCGCGGCAGCAACCTGCGCTACGGGGTCAACGCGATGGAGCTGCTGATCAATGGGTTGCTGAAGAAAAATGCAGACCGGCGCCGGCTTAGGGTCAAGCTGTTTGGCGGTGCGAAAATGTTCGACGGTAGCGCAGAAGTTGGCGCCAAGAATGCCCGGTTTGCAGAATGGTACATGGAAAACGAAGGCCTGCAGGTCGTCAGCAGTTGCCTGGGCGGTCATCATGGGCGCAAGATCCGGTTTTGGCCCGCGACAGGCCGCGCGCAACGTTGCTTCATGTCGGGGACGACCGATCCGGATATCACGTCGCCATCGGCCACGCGTGTTGGTGCGGGGGCTGGCTCCGGTGATATTCAACTCTTCTGACAAGGGTCCGACCACTTGCAGGTGTTTCACATCCACCTCGTGAGAACCGCGCCCGTCTGTCAACGGCCGATCGCACCGTTTCAGCCCTCGGACAAGCGGCGCGCCATCAATGCAAATCCACGCGCGCGCACAACCGCCCGAAGGGTGGCGCGCTCATGCACATGCGCACGACATGCAAGAAGGGCCACCCGCATGGATGGCCCTCTCGCTTGTCGCGCAAAAGACATGCCCCTCAGTTCAGGGCCTTGTCGCTGATCATGTGCGTCCAGGCGCCTTCTGGCTCCTTGGTGATGACAGGGTTCTCACCGCCCGACAGAAGGGATTCGACCGTGCGCTCGTAGTCGGCCGGATCAAGGGCGCCATTGCTTCCCGCTGTCAGCTTGGCAATCTCGCCCATCATGCGCTTCTGGTGCTTCTCGGTTTGTGCACCCGACGCGTCATTTTCCAGCACGATCTCGGCTGCGGCATCCGGGTTTTCCTCGGCCCATTTCCAGCCTTCCATCGACGCCCGGACAAAGCGCACCATCTTGTCCACGAATTCGGGATCTTCAAGGTTTTCTTCCAGCACGTAAAGACCGTCCTCAAGCGTGGCAACGCCTTGGTCTTCGTACTTGAACACAACCAGATCATCAGGCGTGAACCCCGCGTCGATCACCTGCCAGTATTCGTTGTAGGTCATCGTCGAGATGCACGCGGCCTGCTTCTGGATCAGCGGATCGACGTTGAACCCCTGCTTGAGCACGGTCACCCCTTCAGGCGATCCGTCGGTGGGAATATCCAGCTTGTTCATCCAGCTCAGGAACGGGAACTCGTTGCCGAAGAACCACACGCCCAGCGTCTTGCCGCGCAGGTCTTCCGTGGTCTCGATCCCCGCATCCTTGCGGCAGGTCAGCATCATGCCCGACGATTTGAACGGCTGCGCGATATTGACCAGCGGCAGGCCCTTTTCGCGGGCGGCCAGCGCCGCCGGCATCCAGTCGACCATCACGTCGGCACCGCCACCGGCAATAACCTGTGTCGGCGCGATATCCGGGCCGCCCGGCTTGATCGTGACGTCCAGATCCTCATCGGCATAAAAGCCCTTGTCCTTGGCCACGTAGTAGCCCGCGAACTGGGCCTGCGTGACCCATTTGAGTTGCAGCGTCACGTCATCGGCGGCCTGGGCCAGCGATGCGCTCATCATGGCAGCGGCGCCAATCGCCGCTCCGGTCAGGGATTTGGTGATATTTCTCATTGTCATACTCTCCTTGTTGAACTGTCGTTATTGTATTTTTTGCTCAGCCTCGTTGCGACGGGTGCCAGAAGGTCACAGCCTTTTCGAGCAAGGCAACCCCGCCATAAAACGCCGACCCCGCTATCGCGGCGACGACAATCTCGGCCCATACCAGGTCCAGCGCGAGTTGCCCGACCGAGGTGGATATCCGAAATCCCATCCCCTTGACCGGGGATCCGAAGAATTCAGCCACGATAGCACCGATCAACGCAAGTGTGCTGGCAATCTTGAGCCCGTTGAACATGAACGGCATGGCCGCCGGAAGGCGCAGTTTGAACAACGTCTTCCAATACCCTGCCGCATAGGTGCGCATCAGGTCGCGCTGCATCGCGCCGGTTGATTTCAGGCCCTGCACGGTGTTCACCAACATCGGGAAGAACACCATCACCACCACGACCGCCGCCTTTGATTGCCAGTCGAATCCGAACCACATGACCATGATCGGTGCCATGCCGATGATCGGCAGCGCCGCCACGAAATTGCCAACCGGCAACAACCCGCGCTGCAGGAACGGGAATCGGTCGATCGCAACCGCGATCAGCACCGCCGCGCCGCATCCAATGGCATAGCCGCTCAACGCCCCCTTGATCACGGTCTGAACGAAATCCGTCCACAAAATCCCGGTCGAGGCGACGAACCTCTCCGCGATGATCGAGGGCGGCGGCAACAGCACCGGCGAGATACCGAACCCCCGCACCAGGCTTTCCCAGATCAGAACAAGCGTAACGCCGAAGATGATCGGCACCGCCAGCCGCGTCACCCGCGTCTTGGGCCGGCGGGCAAGGTGGACGTTGATCTGCCATCCGACAAACCATGCCACGAGTCCGAAAACGATCCATCCCATCATGACAGCCCCATCCGCTTGAGTGTGGCACGCTGCACCATCCCGATCGTGGCGACCAGAAGCGCCGCCAGGATCGCCGCCATGATAAGTGCGCTCCATATCTGGATTGTCTGGCCATAATAACTACCCGCCAGAAGGCGCGCACCCAGGCCCGCCACCGCGCCGGTCGGCAACTCGCCCACGATGGCGCCCACCAGCGATGCCGCCATACCCACCTTCAGCGATGTGAACAGGTACGGCATCGACGACGGCAACCGCAGCCGCCAGAAGGTTTGCGTCGAACTGGCGTTCCATGTGCGCATCTGGTCCAGTTGCATCTGGTCGGGGCTGCGCAGCCCCTTGACCATGCCAACCACCACCGGAAAGAACGACAGGTACATCGAGATGATCGCCTTGGGCAGCAGCCCCGATATCCCGATCGCGTTCAGAACCACGATAATCATCGGCGCCAGCGCCAGGATCGGGATCGTCTGCGAGGCGATGACCCACGGCATCACGCTCATGTCCATCGTCCGGTTATAAACAATGCCAATCGCCAGCGCGATGCCCAGCCCGGTGCCCAACACGAAACCCAATAGCGTCGAGGACAGCGTGATCCAGCTATGATAAACCAACGAGCGTTTCGACGTGATCC
>CAZOKA010000025.1:0-12078 GCA_964580265.1 uncultured Rhodobacterales bacterium
CGCCGCCGGTGAAGGGGTATCTACTGCCACAAATCAAAACCCGCAACCCCTTTTTGCCGGATTTTCCCGGATTTTTTAACTCTTCATGATTATCGTTTTATTTCATGGACTTGCAATCAGCTCGAAGCGTGGTCTCGGAACGATTGCGCCGACGCCGTACGACATTTCACGCACCGCGGGAGCGGGCTTCACCCACATATAGGGTTATCCACAAGCTTATACACAAGACAATCCTCAAATCGGTCGACTCGCACCCTGTTGCGGGCGACTCGGCGATGTCGATAACTGCCTTGGTACCCGCGGCCGGACTCGAACCGGCACGGCCCTTTCAGGCCTAGAGATTTTAAGTCTCCTGTGTCTACCATTCCACCACGCGGGCCAAGGTGGGCGGACCATACCTTACCATCCGCGCGTGTAAAGATTGGACGCAAGCCTGCCTACAACTCCTCGCCCAAGGCGCGATCCAAAAGATGCCGTTCAGGCAGCCACGGGTTCAACTCAAGCGCGGCCTCCAGAACCTCCCGCCCTTCGGCGATGCGATCCATCCCGAACAGCGTAAGTGCCTTGCCCGCGCGTGCCGCCACGTGATCCGGCGCCAACTCGAGCGTGCGATCGAGATCCGCAAGCGCCGCCTCGTAGTCTTGCAAGATGAAATGTATGAAGGCCCGCTGGTTGTAGCCTTCCGCATACTCCGGGCAATAGGCGACAAGGCGATCGAACTCCTCTTTCGCGCCAAGGAAGTTCTGGACTCTCCGCTTGCGCATGCCGCTATCGAGAATCTCCTGCGCCGCCGCATCCGGCGCATCTGCCCACAGCTCCCACATCCGGTTGCTGATCCGTTGCGCGCTCGCGGCATCGGGCGCTTCTTGCACGGCATCGAAGAGCGCCTCCAGTTCGACATCGTGATCAGGGGCCGGCGGGCAACTCGCGCCGGCCTCTGGCTCTGCCGCCCCCATCGTGGCCAACGCCAGCGGCACAGCGGCAATCATGGCTTGCAGACGTTTCATGATCAATAAAATGGCGCATTTGCGATGTGCGTCAACTCACATCCCCGCGAGAGCATGCACACCCGCTTGACCCCGGCGCGAAATGCTCCAAACCTCCCTGTCATGTTTCCCATTCGCGATCACAACCCGTCAAGCTGCGCGCCCTATGTCACTTACGGGCTGATCGTGATGAACATCTTCGTGTTTCTTGCCTACTGGCCCCTGTTCGCCGAGCCCGGCGCACTCAGGCAGTTTTTCGAGACATGGGCGATCCTGCCCGCCCGCATCAGCCAAGGCGACGGGCACGTTACCTTGGTAACGTCGATGTTCCTGCATGGCGGGTGGCTGCATCTGGCGGGGAACATGCTGTTCCTGCACATCTTCGGCGATAACCTCGAAGATGAGATGGGACACTGGGGGTTCCTGGGCTTCTACCTGCTTAGCGGTTTGGCCGCCGGCATGGGGCAAGTGCTTGCCGCGCCCTACTCGACGGTGCCGATGGTGGGCGCCGCGGGGGTAATGGGCGGCTACCTGCTTTTGTTTCCTCGCGCGCGCGTCGATGTCATCTTTATCTTCATAATATTCTTCAAGATCCTGCCCCTGCCCGCATGGATGATGCTGGGCGTATGGTTCGCGATCCAGTTGATCAGCGGCGCCGTCGCGGACCTCTCCGGGGGCGGCGTGGCCTACTGGGCCCATGCCGGGGGGTTCGCGGCGGGTATGGCGCTGACACTGCCCGTTTGGCTAAAACGCGGCGGGCGTGATCATTGGAGCAAGACCCAGGGCGCCCCGGCCAACCCGGCGGCCACCTACCGTTGGGGCCGCACCGATATTCCCAATGTTCCCAGGAAAAAGAGGCGCCGATGACCCCGACCAAAGCAACCTGCCATTGCGGCGCAGTGGAACTGAGTGTGACGCTGTCGGATGGATTGCACACCGCGCGGCGCTGTGATTGCAGCTTTTGCCGAAGGCGGGGTGCGGTGGCGGTATCCGCCCCCTTGGATGGCGTCCGTGTCATCCGGGGCGCCGACAACCTCGCGCTCTATGCCTGGGGCACCGGAACGGCCAAGCACTGGTTTTGCAAGACCTGCGGAATCTACACGCACCACCAACGCCGCTCAAACCCCAATGAATTCGGCGTCAACGCGGGCTGCCTTGACGGGGTGAACCCCCGCGATCTGGACCCTGTTGCATGGTCGGATGGCGTCAACCATCCCTCTGACCGGAAACGATAACCGGGCCGAGCGGCCTCAGTCCCGGGCGCGAACGATCTTCGCGAACTGATCGAAGATGTTGCTGTTGGCGACGACAAGCTCACCATCGGCCAAAACCTCGCGCCCCTGGCGGATCGGCCCCATCAGCGCGCCGGCCTCCGTCGCGATCAGGGTGCCAGCGGCGATATCCCAGATCTGCAACTCGCGCTCCCAGAACCCGTCGTAGCGGCCCGCCGCCACATAGGCCAGGTCCAGCGCCGCAGAGCCCCACCTGCGCACGCCCGCACATTCCGGCATCAGGCGCGCCAGGTCCTGCAACGTGGCCGGCAGTGTTTTCTTGGCCGCATAAGGAACGCCGGTCGCGAAAATCGCCTCGATCAACTTGGCCCGGCCGGAAACGCGCAAACGCTTGCTGTCGTTCAGCCATGCACCAGTGCCCTTTTCCGCATAGAACATCTCGTCCTTGGCGGCGTCATACACGACGCCCGCCACGATCTGCCCGCGATGCTCCAGCGCGATGGAGATCGCCCAATGCGGCAGGCCGTGCAGGAAATTCGTGGTGCCATCAAGCGGATCAACGATCCAGCGGCGCGTCGGATCCTTGCCGTCCGCCGCGCCCGATTCCTCGGCCAGCCAGCCATAGGTCGGGCGCGCGCCCATCAGCTCGTCGCGCAGGATGTTCTCGGCGGCGACATCGGCGCGGCTGACGAAATCGCCGGCCCCCTTCATCGACACCTGAAGGTTCTCAACCTCGCGGAAATCCTTGACCAAAGAACGTCCCGCCTTCCGCGCGGCCTTGATCATGATGTTGAGATTTGCGCTGCCCTGCATGGATCGGCTCCTTTTCGTCAGGCCGCGCGTATACGCGCCCCGCGCCCCATTGCCAAGCCCCGCCGAACGCGGCGCAGGTGATCACCGCTCACCGCCCGCCCAATTCGTATATCCGGGTGCGAATGGCCCGTCCTATCAGGCCGCCTGCATGCGCCGTGCCTCATCCCCCGCAAGGCGTATGAGGTCCGACATATACGGCTTTTCCAAGTCCTCCGTCCGCGTCGCGGCATACAATCTGCGCATCAGGCCGTTCTTGGTCAGGGGGCGCGTGACATAATCGGATGAGTATTTCACCTCGCGCACAACCCAATCGGGCAGCACCGTAACCCCGCGATTTGACGCCACCAACAGCAGGATCACCGCCGTCAACTCCACCTGCCGAACCGCCGCTGGCTCCACCTTGGCCGGTGTCAACAACTGGCTGAACAAGTCCAGCCGCGCCCGCTCGACCGGGTAGGTGATCAATGTCTCGCCGCGAAAATCCTCCGCCTCGATCCACGGCTTTTGCGCCAACGGATGCTGACTTGAGGCCACGAAAACCGGCGCGTAGTCAAAGAGCGGCGTGAACTCGACCCCCGGCAGTGTTTCGGGGTCCGACGATACCACCAGGTCCACTTCTTCTTTCTGCAATGCCGGCAGCGCATCAAATGCCAGGCCCGGCCGGATATCCACATCCACATCGGGCCATGTCTTGCGGAAAGTCTCCAGCACCGGGAAAAGCCACTCGAAACAGGCATGGCATTCGATCGCGATATGCAGCCGCCCGGACTTGCCCGCGCGCAACCCGGTAAATTCCGCCTCCAGCGCCGCCACCTCGGGCAGGATGCGCTCCGCCGCACGCAGCAGGCGCAGCCCCGCCGCCGATAGCTTCAGCGGACGCGAGCGCCGCACGAACAGCTCCACCCCCACCTGATCTTCCAGGCCCTTGATCTGGTGGCTCAGCGCCGATTGCGTGATGTTGAGCTGCTCGGCCGCACGGGCCAGCCCGCCCGCTTCGTGGATCGCCTTGATAGAGCGCAAATGACGGAATTCGATGTGCATTCACAAACGCGCCTCATACTAACCATGAATATTATGAGGTTGTCTCACAATTAATGGTTTGCGACAAGGTCCGAACCCAACAGTCAGGATATCAGTATGACCACTCCGCGCGTTTCATTCGAATTCTTCCCGCCCAAAGACCTGAAAGGGTCTTTTCGTTTGTGGGATACCGTGCAGGTGCTCGCCCCGCTGGAGCCGCAGTTCGTTTCGGTCACCTACGGGGCCGGCGGCACGACCCGCGATCTGACACGCGACGCGGTTTCCACACTGCACGATTCCAGTGGCCTGAACGTCGCGGCGCACCTGACTTGCGTCAACGCTACGCGCGCCGAAACGCTTGCCATCGCCAATGGGTTCTCTGATGCGGGCGTGCGTGACATCGTGGCCTTGCGCGGCGACCCGCCCAAGGGCGCTGGCGGCTTCACCCCGACAGAAGGGGGCTTTGCCAACTCGGTCGAGCTGGTCGAGGCGCTGGCCGACACCGGCAAGTTCACCATCCGCGTCGGTGCCTACCCCGAAAAGCACCCCGAAGCGGCGGATACCGCCGCCGACGTGGAATGGCTCAAGCGCAAGCTGGACGCCGGCGCCGCCGAGGCGATCACCCAGTTCTTCTTCGAGCCGGAAACCTTCTTCCGTTTCCGCGACGCCTGCGAAAAGGCGGGCATCGACAAGCCGATCATCCCCGGCATCATCCCGATCGAAAACTGGGCAGGCGTGCGCAAGTTCGCGGCAAGCTGCGGCACGCATATTCCCGCATGGCTTGATGATGCCTTCGAAAAGGCCAAGCGCGACGACCGCGAGGAACTTCTGGCCACCGCATTGTGCACCGAGATGTGTTCGGACTTGATCGAGGGCGGCGTCGATGCGCTGCATTTCTACACGCTCAATCGCCCCGAGCTAACGCGGGACGTCTGCCACGCCCTTGGTGTGACACCGCGCGTGCAATTGGAAAACGTTGCGTAACACGATCTTGCGGGGGCGCCGCCGTCGGGCCACTGTGCCCATCAAGGAGGCGCCCGATGTCCAGTCATACCCAACGTATCGCCACATCTCCCGATGAGTTGCCCACGCTGGAGGAAACACTCCGGAAATCGGGACTCGAATTCATGCGCGATGTGCTGGAGGGGCGGCACTCCGGCCCGCCCATCGGCGCAGCGCTGAATTACTGGCTGGACGAGGTCGAGGAAGGGCGCGTCGTATTCCGCGGAGCGCCCAGGTTCGAATACACCAACCCAATGGGAACCGTGCACGGCGGCTGGTATGGCACGCTGCTTGATAGCTGCATGGCCTGCGCCGTCATGACACGCGTGCCACGCGGCTCAATCTACACGACACTTGAATACAAGGTGAACATCCTGCGCCCGATCCCGCTTGATACCGAGGTACTCGCGATCGGCACCGCACAGCACGCCGGCCGCTCGACCGGCGTCGCCGTGGGAGAGATTCGCGGCGTCGTCGATAACAAGCTCTATGCCACCGGCTCGACCACCTGTATCGTGATGCGGATGGAACAGGGATAGCGCCCCGCATCGAGGCAGACACCAAGAATTCACTTGGCGCATGGCCCATTTCGCCATTAGCCTTTCCATGATCCCGGTTCCTGCAAGAGCCGCCATGCCGCATGTCCAACGGGTTTAAGCGGCTTGGCACGCGCCACCGGACCACTGGCGAAAGGTGCACCCGATGCGATACATACCCGTTCTTCTTGCGCTGCTGCTAATCCCTGCTGGCGTGCTTCTGGCGCTGTTTCACCCGGTCTGGGGGGGTGCCGTGGCCGGAATCGGGTTGGTCGGCACCGCGATTGGATGGTCCGATTACATCCAGACAAGTCGCGCCGTCCTGCGCAACTACCCGCTATCAGCGCGCCTGCGCTACCTGCTGGAGGACTTCCGCCCCGAAATCCGGCAGTACTTCGTCGAAAGCGACCATGACGAAACACCCTATTCACGCGAACAGCGCGCTTTGGTCTATCGCCGCGCCAAGGGGATCGAGGGGCTGCGCCCCTTTGGCACCCTGCGCAACGTGAACGAGGTTGGGCACGAATGGATCAATCACTCGATGGCACCTACTCAACTGGACAGCGGGGATTTCCGCGTCACCATCGGCGGCCCGGCCTGCAAGCAGCCTTACGCAGCCTCGGTGCTCAATATTTCCGGGATGTCCTATGGCGCGCTGTCACCAAATGCGATCGAGGCGCTCAACAAGGGCGCGCGCGAAGGCGGGTTCGCCCACACCACCGGTGAGGGATCGATTTCGCGCTTTCACCGCCTGCACGGGGGTGACCTGATCTGGCAGATCGGCTCGGGTTATTTTGGCTGCCGTACCTCGGAAGGGCGCTTCGATCAGGATGCCTTTGCGCAAAAGGCGCAGGACGAGCAGGTGAAGATGATCGAGATAAAGCTGTCCCAAGGTGCCAAACCCGGTCATGGGGGCATCCTGCCCGGCGCCAAGGTGACCGAGGCCATCGCCGAGGCCCGAGGCGTGCCAATCGGACAGGCCTGCAACAGCCCTGCGGCTCACACCGAATTCAACACCCCGATAGAGCTATGCAGTTTCATCAAACGCCTGCGCGACGCATCGGGAGGCAAGCCTGTGGGGATAAAGTTATGTGTCGGCCACCCATGGGAATGGTTCGCCACCGCCAAGGCCATGCGCGACACCGGTATCGTGCCCGATTTCATTACCATCGACGGCTCCGAAGGGGGAACCGGCGCCGCCCCGGCCGAGTTCGCCGACCATCGCGGCGCGCCGCTGCACGAAGGGCTTATGCTGGTGCATAACACGCTTGTGGGATTGGATTTGCGCGACCAGACCCGCCTTATCGTGGCTGGCAAACTGGTCAGCGCGTTCGATATCTGCCGCATGTTCGCGCTTGGCGCCGATGGCTGCAACATGGCGCGCGGTTTCATGTTCGCGCTTGGCTGCATACAGGCGCAGGCCTGCCATACCGACAAATGCCCAACAGGCGTGACCACGCAAGATCCGGGACGATATCGCGCGCTGGCTATCGACCAGAAGTATCGCCGCGTCGCCAACTTTCACCGCAACACGATGCACGCGCTGAAAGAGGCCGTGGAATCCTCCGGCCTGCGCCACCCGTCCGACCTGACGCCGCACCACCTGATGATCCGCGTGAACTCGCGCGAGGTTCGCTCGGCCGCCAGCCAATATGATTGGGTCGCACCCGGCGACCTGGCCGGCGCGACGGTGACGCACCCCGCATTCGCCAAATACTGGGACGGCGCGCGCACCGATACATTCGCGTTTGCTGCCTAGAACGGTCAGATTGCTACACCAAGGGCCTCGCGCGCGGCATCATGCCCCCGCACGGTTTCGTGCAGGCTTTCGGATTTGTCTTGCCCCACGACCCGCGCCTTGCGCAGCAGGAACATCTTTCCCCAGCCGCGCCAGGTGCCCACGCTGGGGGCATCCGGGTCTGTCGGAAACCGCTTGCGCCAATCGCCCGGCAAGGCCAATCCGCATTCTTCCAACCGCTCCAGCATCCACACCAGCGGGATATTCGCCAGCGGCCGCGCCGGCGTATACCCCCCTAGATGCCCGCCGATATCGCCATGGGTTCCGGCAAACCACACCTGCCGAACATCGCCTTCCCAATCAGGGGGGCAATCCCACAGAACCGGGTCGAACACCTCGCGCGTCTCATCCAGCGCCAGCGCGTGAAACCCGTGCTTGATCGACGGGCCAAGGTGGTGGTTGTGATAAGCGTGATTGCGCTCTGACCGCTCCCAGACGAAGGGCAGCCGCAGACCCAAAGCCTTGACGGTATCCCAGACCGCCACCGCCTCGATTGGTACATCTTCATGGCAATGATGCGCCGCGAACGCGCGCGCGGACTCGGCGCTATCGGGCACGGAATATAAACGATAGGTCTGCCGGATATTCCGTTCTGTCGCGCATTCTGCACGCAGCAAACCGACACGGTCGATAACCCCGGCGAGTGATCGAACGGCAAAAGCACCCCTCGAATAGCCCAACAGGAATATCCGGTCGCCTGGTCGATAGCGGCTGGCAAGAAAGCCATAGGCGCGGCGAATTTGCTGATTTATGCCGCGCCCCATCATGACGTGATGGGTGTTGCGCCAAGCATACCATTGCAGCCCCGCTTCGTAGTACAGCGAAAGAGCTGGCTGCGCCTCGCATAGCAGCTTGTAAGTCAGACCGGCGTTGGTTTCATCTCCCGGCTCCAGCGTGGACATAGTCCCATCCAGGATGATCACATGCGTTTGAGAACCCCGCCGCTCTGCAAGGGGGCTGTGCCCCTCCCGCTGACCGGGGCGCACCCATTCAAGAAAGCTCCTACTCAGCCGCCTCAGGCGTTCCATTGAGCATCTCCCAAACACGCGATGGCGTGAACGGCATGTCCGCTTGGCGCACGCCGCGCTCCCACAACGCATCAAGCACCGCGTTGGCCGTGGCCGCCATCGCCCCGACGGTGCCGGCCTCTCCGCATCCCTTCATGCCCATCGGGTTGGCCGTTGACGGCACAGGCTCGGTTTCAAAGCGGAACATGGGCAGATCATCGGCCCTTGGCATCGCGTAGTCCATGAACGTTGCCGTGAGGAGTTGTCCGTCCTCGTCAAAGGCCACTCGCTCGCACAGAGCCTGTCCGACCCCCTGCGCAACACCGCCATGCACCTGCCCCTCGGCCAGCAACGGATTGATCAGGTTGCCGAAATCATCGACCACCGTGTAGCGATCAAGCCTTACCTCGCCGGTCTCGGGGTCCACCTCGACCTCGGCCACATGCGCGCCGTTGGGATAGCTGCGCGCCGGCAATGTCGCCCGCGCCTCGTGCCGCAGAAGATCGGTGCGCCCATCGGCGCGCGCCATCTCCGCCGCCTCCAAGAGCGTCGGCGTCAGGTTCGAGCCGGGCGCGCGGAACGTCTCGTCGTCAAAGCTGATCTCATCCTCGGAAACGCCCATTTTGTCCGCCAGGTAGGGCGCAAAAGCGGCAACCATCTTTTCAACCGTAGCCAGCGTGGCGTTTGCCTGCACCGTGACGGACCGCGATCCCCCCGTGCCTCCACCCTTGGCAATCAGGTCCGAGTCGCCCTGCACCACCTTGATGTTTTCCGCCGGAATGCCCGTCTGATCGGACAGGAACGACGCATAGACCGTCTCGTGCCCCTGCCCGTTGCTTTGGGTGCCGACATAAATCGTGGCGGTGCCATCTTCGTTGAATTCCACCGCTGCGCCCTCGGACGGATCGCCCAGAATGCTTTCGATGTAATAGGCCAGGCCCATGCCCCTTAGCCGCCCCTTGTCGGCACTCTCTTTTCGGCGGGCCGCGAAGCCGTTGCGATCCGCAGTCACCTCGGCATGGCCAAGAACACGCGCGAAATCACCCACGTCATAGGTCTCGCCCGTGGCACTGACATAGGGGAACTTGTCGGCCGCGATGAAATTGCGCCGGCGCAACTCCCACGGATCAATGCCCAACTCGCGCGCGGCCATGTCCATGACCCGCTCCAGCACATAGATCGCCTCGGGCCGCCCGGCCCCGCGATAGGCGTCCACCTGTGTCGTGTTGGTATAATAGCCCTCGACATGCAGGTAGGTATCCTGCACGTCATAAGTGCCCATCATCACCTTGGAAAACAGCGTCGTCTGAATGATCTGTCCAAAGTTGCTGTTGTAAGCGCCAAGGTTGCAGCGGGTATCGACACGATAGCCGGTAATCCGGTGATCGGCATCGAACCCAAGCGCCACCTCATGCGTCAAATCGCGCCCGGCGTGATCGCTCAACATGGCCTCGGTGCGCTCCGACATCCACCGCACCGGGCGGCCCAGCACGCGCGCCGCGTGCGCCACCACGAAATACTCGTTGTAGGGCGGCGCCTTCATCCCGAACCCACCGCCAACATCGGGGTTGGTCACGCGCACCTGCTCGGGCTCCAGCCCCAGAACACGTGCAATCTGCGCCTTTGGCCCCCAAACGCCCTGGCCGTTGAACGACAGGTGCAGCCGCCCATCGTGCCATTCCGCATAGCAGCCACGCGGTTCCATCGAATTGACGATCACGCGGTTATCGTCCACGCGCATCCGCACCACCTGCGCCGCCCGTTTCAGCGCTGCCTCGCACGCATCCTCGTCCCCCATGCCCCAATCAAAGGCGCGGTTGTCAGGTGCCGCATCGGGGTGAATCGGCTCTCCCCCCTGTGCTAGGTCCAGCTTGGCAGGCAAGTCGTCATAGTCCAGTTCGATCAACTCTGCCGCATCGCGCGCGTGATCCAGCGTTTCGGCAACGATAACCGCCACCGGCTCGCCCACATGGCGCAGCCTGTCGCGCGCCAGGATGGGCCGCTCTGGGTCCGCAGCCGGCGTGCCGTCGCGGTTCTCGATGGTGATACCCCAGATGCCGTCGGTGATGCCCGCCGCGTCCAGGTCGGCCGCCGTGATCACCATGTGCACACCGTCCGCCTCGCGCGCGGCCTCCACGTCCAGCACCGTGATTCGACCATGCCCCACGGGCGAGCGAAAGACATGCGCCCTGAGCGCGCCCGCAGGCGCGATATCGTCCACATATGCGCCGTGGCCGGTCAGAAACCTCTGATCCTCGACCCTTGTGATCGGTTGGCTTTTGCCGAACTTTTCCATGACACGCCCCATTCGCTTCTTTGGGCGCACCCTAGCTTACCACGCGGCACTGTCCAGTGGATCACAGCCGCGCCACCGTGAGCGGCGCACCGGGGCCATACCCGTTGAAACGCGTCGCGATAGCCAACGAATAAGCCCCCTGCCCGTGAAACAGAAGGTAATCCCCTTCGACAATGTCACCCGGTAGCGACACCGGATCAGGCAGGCGATCAAGACTGTCGCAGGTCGGGCCATAGACGACGCGCGGCGCCTTCGCTCCCTGGCGCTGCGTCCCATCGGGGGAGTGGACGCTGATGCGATCCCCCGGCGCGATGTCACGCAGCTCCGCCAGCCCGCCATAAATCCCGTCATTGATGAATATCGCGCCCCCAGCCCGCAGCGCCTTGGCCCGAACCGCCAGCGTAAAGGCATCGTTCACCATTGCGCGCCCCGGCTCGCACACCAACGCCGGTGCGTCCGCACCAAAGGCCGCTTTCACCTCGTCGCGAATACGGGCAAAGACCGCCTCAAGGTCGGGCGCCGCCTCTTCCGTGCGATGCGCGGCAAACCCGCCTCCGACATTCAGCCGGGACAATGGCACCCCGGCCTGCCGTGCCACGTCGGCGCAGGCGTGCACATAGGTTGCCCACGCGTCCGGGTCGGTACACTGCGTGCCGGGATGAAAGGTCATCGCCGGGGCAAACCCCATGTCAGCCACGCGGCGCAACAGCCGCGCGGCACCGTCCGGCGCCATGCCGAACTTGTCTCCGAAATCATATGCCGCCCCAGCCACCGGAAGGGCCAACCGCACGCTGACCTCCGCCGTGCGCGGCACGTCCGCAAGCTTGTCCAGCTCCCCGGCACAATCCACCGACCACGACGCAACCCCCATGGATATACCGAACGCCACCTCCTCGCGGGAGCGTACCGGGTTGTTGTAGTGCAAGACCGCGTCGGGTAGCACCGCGCGGACCGCGCGCATCTCGTCGGGCGAGGCCACGTCGAACGCCCCAACTCCCGCCGCGACTAGGTTTTCCAGAACCTCGGCGCGCGGGTTGGCCTTGACCGCGTAGGTAACCAGCCCGTCAAACCCCGCGCGAAACCGCCGCGCGGTGGCCTGCAACACCGCCGGGCAGAAATACATCACGGCCGTATCGGGCCGTACCCGGACCAGATGGGACAACGGGTCATTCCATAGGGGATCTGCGCGCATATCTCGATTGCCTCAACGATTTTGGCCCATATTGGGCCAGCACGGCGTCGATTCCTCGTGACAAACTGAATAATATGCCACAAATATTTGACGTAATGACGAGGAAACCATGCAAATTGACGAAACAGATTCCACATTGATCGCGCTGCTATCGGAAAATGCCCGCCTGCCCGTGGCCACCCTGGCGCGGCGGCTG
>CAZOKA010000025.1:12088-13761 GCA_964580265.1 uncultured Rhodobacterales bacterium
CACCACCGTGCAGGCGCGCATCGACCGGCTTGAGGCAACGGGCGCCATCGCCGGCTATACCCTGCGCCGTGGCACGGTGGCCCGCCCGCCCCTGCATGCCACCGCCCTGCTGTCGGTCGAGCCGCGCAGCGGCGCCGCCGTTCTGGCGCGGCTGAAAACCCTGCCGCAGGTCACCCGCGTGCATACCACCTCGGGCCGCTTCGACATGATCGTGGAACTCGCCGCCGACAGCACCGAAACCCTGGACGACACGCTGGACCGCATCGGCGAAAGCCGCGGCGTGAGATCCTCGGAATCCCTGATCCACCTCAGCACCAAGCTCGATCGCGCCTGAACGCGCGACAACCGGCTTTCCCTTTGCCCGCCAATTCGCTAGACGAGGCGCAAACGGATCATGCAGGACCGACCACGATGGCAATGGACAAGACATTCAACGCGGCCGAAGCCGAAAGCCGCATTTACGACGCATGGGAACAGGCCGGCGCGTTCAAGGCCGGCGCCAATGCCAGGCGCAGCGATACCTTCTGCATCATGATCCCGCCGCCCAACGTGACAGGCAGCCTGCACATGGGGCACGCCTTCAACAACACGTTGCAGGACATCCTGACGCGCTGGCACCGGATGCGCGGCTTCGACACGCTGTGGCAGCCGGGGCAGGACCACGCCGGCATCGCCACGCAGATGGTCGTCGAACGCGACCTCGCCAAGGAAGGCAAGCGCCGCACCGATTTCACGCGGCAAGAATTCCTGAAAAAGGTCTGGGAATGGAAACAGACCTCCGGCGGCACCATCATCAATCAGCTCAAGCGCCTCGGCGCCTCCTGCGACTGGTCGCGCAACGCCTTCACCATGTCCGGCGCCCCCGGCGCCCCAAAGGGCGAAGAGGGCAACTTCCACGACGCGGTGATCCGCGTTTTCGTGGACATGTATAACAAGGGCTACATCTATCGCGGCAAGCGACTGGTCAACTGGGATCCGCATTTCGAGACGGCCATTTCCGATCTCGAGGTCGAGAACGTCGAGGTGCCGGGCCACATGTGGCATTTCAAGTACCCGTTGGCGAACGGTGAGACCTACGAGTACCTGGAGAAAGACGAAGACGGCAACGTGACCCTGCGCGAGGAGCGCGATTACATCTCCATCGCCACCACGCGGCCCGAGACGATGCTGGGCGATGGCGCGGTGGCGGTGCACCCGTCGGATGAACGATACGCGCCCATCGTCGGCAAGTATTGCGAGATCCCGGTCGGACCCAAGGAGCACCGTCGCCTGATCCCGATCATCACCGACGAGTACCCGGACCCCGATTTCGGGTCGGGCGCGGTGAAGATCACCGGCGCGCACGATTTCAACGACTATGCCGTGGCCGAGCGCGCAAATATCCCCAAGTACCGGCTGATGGACACGAAGGCGCACATGCGCGACGACGGTGCACCTTATGCACAGGCTGCCGCCCGCGCGCAGGAAATCGCCGAAGGTGCCGACTTCACCGTCGCCGAGGTGGATGCGCTCAACCTCGTGCCCGACGAATTGCGCGGACTAGACCGGTTCGAGGCGCGCGAAAGGCTGGTTGCGCGCATGGAGGCGCTCGGCCTTCTTGACGGGATCGAGGATCGCAAGGTCATGCAGCCCTTCGGCGACCGCTCGGGCGTGGTCGTCGAGCCCTTCCTCAC
>CAZOKA010000026.1:0-13605 GCA_964580265.1 uncultured Rhodobacterales bacterium
GCGGCGCAGTCGTCGATGCGGATGATGAGCTCCTGGGCCACGTCGACCAGACGACGGGTGAGGTAGCCCGAGTCGGCGGTGCGCAGGGCGGTGTCGACGAGGCCCTTGCGGGCGCCCGGCGTGGCGATGAAGTACTCGAGCATCGAGAGCCCCTCGCGGAAGTTGCTCTTGATGGGTCGGGGGATCATGTCGCCACGGGGGTTGGCCACCAGGCCGCGCATGCCGGCGATCTGGCGCACCTGCATCATGTTGCCGCGAGCGCCCGAGCCCACCATCATCTCGATGGGGTTGAAGTGCTCGGCCTTCAGGGCCGCTTCCATCGCGGCGCGCACCTTGTCGGTGGCGTCGGTCCAGATCTCGACCTCCTTCTGGCGCCGCTCACCGTCGGTGATGATGCCCCGGCGGAACTGGCTCTCGACCTTGTCGGCGTCGACCTCGTGGGACTCGAGGATGCCCTTCTTCTCGGGCGGGGTCTTCACGTCGTCGATCGACACCGTGATGCCCGAGCGCCCGGCGTACTGGAAGCACAGGTCCTTGAGGGCGTCGAGCGACCGGGCCACGACCGCCTTGGGGTAGTCGTTGGCGAGCCGGTCGACGATCTCGCCGATGACCCGCTTCTTGACCACCTCGTTGACGAACCCGAAGTCGGCCGGGAGGGTGTTGTTGAACATGAGCCGGCCGGGGGTGGTGCGCAGCGAGCGCGGCGCCTCGTCGCCGTTGGCGCTCGGACCCAGGGTGAACGGGCCACGCCACTCGATCTCGGCGTGGATGGAGATCTCGTGGGCCTCGAGCGCCCGCTCGAGCTGCTCGAGGTGGCGGAACACCCGGCCCTCGCCGGCGGCGCCCTCGACGTGCTCGGTGAGGTAGAACGCGCCGATCACCATGTCCTGGGTGGGCGCGACGAGCGGTCGGCCGTGGGCCGGCGACAGCACGTTGTTGGCCGACAGCATGAGCACCCGGGCCTCGGCCTGGGCCTCGGCCGACAGCGGGAGGTGCACGGCCATCTGGTCGCCGTCGAAGTCGGCGTTGAACGCGGTGCACACCAGCGGGTGGATCTGGATCGCCTTGCCCTCGATGAGCACCGGCTCGAAGGCCTGGATGCCGAGGCGGTGAAGCGTCGGCGCCCGGTTGAGCATCACCGGGTGCTCCTTGATCACGTCCTCGAGGACGTCCCAGACCTCCTTGCGCCGCCGCTCGACCATGCGCTTGGCCGACTTGATGTTCTGGGCCAGCTCCTGGTCGACCAGCTTCTTCATGACGAACGGCTTGAACAGCTCGAGCGCCATGAGCTTGGGCAGCCCGCACTGGTGGAGCCGCAGGGTGGGGCCGACCACGATGACCGACCGGCCCGAGTAGTCGACGCGCTTGCCGAGCAGGTTCTGGCGGAACCGGCCCTGCTTGCCCTTGAGCATGTCGGACAGCGACTTGAGGGGGCGGTTGCCGGGCCCGGTGACGGGACGGCCGCGGCGGCCGTTGTCGAACAGGGCGTCGACGGCCTCCTGGAGCATGCGCTTCTCGTTGTTCACGATGATCTCGGGGGCGCCGAGATCGAGGAGGCGCTTGAGGCGGTTGTTGCGGTTGATGACCCGGCGGTACAGGTCGTTGAGGTCGGACGTGGCGAACCGGCCACCGTCGAGCTGGACCATCGGTCGCAGGTCGGGTGGGATGACCGGGATCGTCTCGAGGATCATCGCCTGGGGTTCGTTCTTGCCCTCCCAGAACGGCTTCACGACCTTCATCCGCTGGGTGGCCCGCTGGCGGGCCTGGGCGGAGCGGGCGTCGAGCTGCTCGCGGAGGCGCTCCATCTCGGCGTCGAGGTCGAGGCGGCCGAGCAGGTTCTTGACCGCCTCGGCCCCCATGCCGCCCTCGTAGTAGTCCTCGTAGCGGTCGACGATCTCGCGCCACAGGAGCTCGGACTCGATGATGTCCTTGGGCTTCATCGACCGGAGCGTGTCGAAGGCCTCCTCGATGAGCTCGGCCTCGCGCTCGGCGCGCTCGGACCGCTCGGAGATCTCCTTCTCGGTCTCACGCCGGCGGGCGTTGATCTCCTGGGCCTTGGCGCCGCCCTCGGTCATCTGGGCGATCTCGGTCTCGAGGCGCTCGAGTCGGGCCTCGTGCCACTCGTCGAACTCCTCCTTCACGATCTCGACCTCGGCCCGCATCGTCTCCTCGAGCTCGGGGAGGTCGGCGTGGCGCTTCTCCTCGTCGACGTGGGTGATGAGGTAGCCGGCGAAGTAGATGACCTTCTCCAGCTCCTTGGGGCTCATGTCCAACAGGTAGCCGAGTCGGCTGGGGACGCCCTTGAAGAACCAGATGTGGGTGACCGGGGCGGCCAGCTCGATGTGGCCCATGCGCTCGCGGCGCACCTTGGAGCGCGTGACCTCCACGCCACAGCGCTCGCAGACGATGCCCTTGTAGCGGATGCGCTTGTACTTGCCGCAGTAGCACTCCCAGTCCTTCTGGGGCCCGAAGATGCGCTCGTCGAAGAGGCCGTCCTTCTCGGGCTTGAGGGTCCGGTAGTTGATGGTCTCGGGCTTGCGGACCTCGCCGTACGACCAGGTGCGGATCTGGTCGTTGCTGGCGAGGCCGATCTTCAGTTCGTCGAACAATTCACGTGCCAACGGTTGACTCCTAGGCCTCGTCGCGCTCGGGTCGGGACAGGTCGATGCCGAGCGAGTCGCCCGGCCGGAACGGGGTGTCGTCCTCGAGGTCGCGGAGCTCGATCTCCTCACCTGCCGAGAGCATCTCGACGTTGAGGCAGAGGCTCTGCATCTCCTTCACGAGGACCTTGAACGATTCGGGGATCCCCGGTTCGGGGATGTTCTCGCCCTTGACGATCGCCTCGTAGACCTTCACCCGGCCCTGGACGTCGTCGGACTTGATGGTGAGCACTTCCTGGAGGGCGTAGGCGGCGCCGTACGCCTCGAGGGCCCAGACCTCCATCTCGCCGAATCGCTGCCCACCGAACTGCGCCTTCCCGCCCAGCGGCTGCTGGGTGATCATCGAGTAGGGGCCGGTCGAACGGGCGTGGATCTTCTCGTCCACCAGGTGGACGAGCTTCAGGATGTAGATGTAGCCGACGGTGATCGGGAAGTCGTACGGCTCGCCGGTGCGGCCGTCGTACAGCCGGGCCTTGCCCTCGCCGTCGACGAGCCGGTCCCCGTCCCGGTTGGGATGGGTGTTGGCCAGCAGCGTCGTGATCTCGTTCTCCCGGGCCCCGTCGAAGACCGGCGTGGCGACCCGCGTCCACGGCTCGGCACCGCCGGCGGCGGGCGACTCGAGCCCCTCGAAGGGGGCCCAGCCCTGGGCCGCGGCCCAACCGAGATGGGTCTCGAGGATCTGGCCGATGTTCATGCGGGACGGCACGCCGAGCGGCGACAGGATGATGTCGACCGGGGTGCCGTCGGCGAGGAACGGCATGTCCTCGGTGGGCAGGATCTTGCTGATCACGCCCTTGTTCCCGTGGCGGCCGGCCAGCTTGTCGCCGGCCTGGATCTTGCGCATCGAGGCCACGTAGACCCGGACGAGCTCGTTCACGCCCGGCGGGAGGTCGTAGCCCTCCTCGCGACGGAACACCTTGACGTCGATGACCTTGCCGGACTCGCCGTGGGGCACCTTGAGCGACGTGTCCCGGACCTCCCGGGACTTCTCGCCGAAGATGGCCCGCAGGAGGCGCTCCTCGGGGGTGAGTTCGGTCTCGCCCTTCGGGGTGACCTTGCCGACGAGGTAGTCGCCGGGACCGACCTCGGCGCCGATGCGGATGATGCCCTCGTCGTCGAGGTCGGCGAGGACGTCCTCGCTGACCTGGGGGATGTCCCGGGTGATCTCCTCGGCGCCCAGCTTGGTGTCGCGGGCGTCGATCTCGTGCTCCTCGATGTGGATCGAGGTGAGGACGTCGTCCTTGACCAGTCGCTCGGAGAGGATGATGGCGTCCTCGAAGTTGAGGCCCCGCCACGGCATGAAGGCCACGAGCAGGTTCTTGCCGAGGGCGAGCTCGCCGCCGTCGGTCGAGGGACCGTCGGCGAGCACGTCACCCACCTGCACCTGGTCGCCTTCGCTGACGACCGGCTTCTGGTTGACGCTCGTGCCCTGGTTGGAGCGCTCGAACTTGGCCAGCGGGTACCGCTGCTTGCGGTTGTTGGAGGACGCCTTGACGACGATCTCGTCGCCGGTGACCTCGACGACCTCGCCGTCGACGGTCGAGACGACCATGAACCCCGAGTCCTGGGCGGCCCGGCCCTCGACGCCGGTGCCGACGAGCGGCGCCTCGGCGCGGATGAGCGGCACCGCCTGGCGCTGCATGTTGGAGCCCATGAGGGCTCGGTTGGCGTCGTCGTGCTCGAGGAAGGGGATCATCGCCGTGGCGACCGACACCATCTGCTTGGGCGACACGTCCATGTAGTCGACCTCGGTCGGCACGACGTAGTCGACCTCGCCACCGGCCCGGCGCACGAGCACCCGGTCGTTGATGTAGTTGCCCTCGTCGTCGAGCGGCGCGTTGGCCTGGGCGATGACGTAGCGCTCCTCCTGGATCGCCGTGAGGTAGTCGACGTCGGTGGTGACGACACCGTCGACGACCCGCCGGTACGGCGTCTCGATGAAGCCGAACCGGTTGACCCGGGCATAGGTGGAGAGCGAGCCGATCAGGCCGATGTTGGGACCCTCGGGGGTCTCGATCGGGCACATCCGGCCGTAGTGGGACGGGTGCACGTCGCGGACCTCGAACCCGGCCCGCTCGCGGCTCAGGCCACCGGGGCCGAGCGCCGAGAGGCGCCGGCGGTGGGTGAGGGCGGCGAGCGGGTTGGGCTGGTCCATGAACTGGCTCAGCTGCGACGTCCCGAAGAACTCCTTGATGGAGGCCACCACGGGGCGGATGTTGATGAGCGACTGGGGCGTGATGGCCTCGGCGTCCTGAGTGGACATCCGCTCGCGCACGACCCGCTCGAGGCGGGTGAGGCCCACCCGGACCTGGTTCTGGATGAGCTCGCCGACGGTCCGCACCCGGCGGTTGCCGAAGTGGTCGATGTCGTCGGTGCGCACCGGCACCTCGCCCCGCGACAGCTCGATCGAGCGGACCTCGGCCCACAGCGCGTCGAGGTAACGGAGCGTGTCGACGATGTCCTCGTCGGACAGCAGGCCGTCGACCTCGCGGTCGTAGTCGCTCGGCTCGTCGGAGATGCCGAACTTCTGGTCGAGCTTGTAGCGGCCGACCCGGGTGAGGTCGTAGCGCTTGGGGTTGCGGAACAGCGTGTTGATCATGCCCCGCGCCGACTCGACGGTGGTGGGCTCGCCGGGCCGCAGCTTGCGGTACAGGTCCAACAGGGCCTCGTCGGGGTCCTTGATCGGGTCGCGCTCGATCGTGTTGCGGATCGCCTCGGAGTCGCCGAACAGCTCGAGGATCTCCTCGTCGGTCTCGGCGATGCCGAGCGCCCGGAGGAAGGCGGTGACGTACTGGCGGCGCTTGCGGTCGACGCGGACACCGAGCGTGTCGCGCTTGTCGGTGTCGAACTCGAGCCAGGCACCCCGGCCGGGGATGAGCTTCGCCGAGTAGACGAACCGGTCGGAGGTCTTGTCGCGGGTCTCGTCGAAGTAGACGCCGGGGGACCGCACGAGCTGGGACACGATGACCCGCTCGGTGCCGTTGATGATGAAGGCGCCCTTCTCGGTCATGATCGGGAAGTCGCCGAGGAAGACCTGCTGCTCCTTGATCTCACCGGTGTCCTTGTTGATGAACCGGGCAGTCACGAACAGCGGGCGGGCGTAGTTGGCGTCCCGCTCGCGGCACTCCTCGAGGTCGAGCTGGGGGTCGCCGAACTTGTGGTCGACGAGCTCGAGGGCGAGGGAGCCGTTGAAGCTCTCGATGGGGGAGATCTCGGCGAAGATCTCGGGGAGACCCTCTTCGAGGAACCACTCGAAGGACTCGTGCTGGACGGCCAGCAGGTCGGGGAGCGGAAGGACTTCGGGGATCTTGGCGAACGACAGACGTTCGGCGACGCGCGCAACCAAAGGGGTCCTCCTAGGGCGTCAAGGGGTGGGCACCGGACACGTGGAGACGCCACATTAACAGGGAAGGACGACAAGCACAAAGGAGCCATCAGCGCCCCTCGGGGGCGTGACGGCCTGCGGCTGCGTTGTCCCGCTGAGTGTACCGGACGGGTCGCGCGGGGGTCAAGGGTTGACAACCCCTTCCACAACCCAGGGTTGGTGGCGGGGTTCGGGCGGCGAGGCGTGGGCCGTAGGTGGTGCCCTGCCCCCTCACCAGCCCACGGTTCGGCGCAAGGACCCGGGACGCGTCCCCGCGCCGGCGGTCACGGCTGGGGGCAGGCCCCCTCGACGGCCGCGAACTCGGTGGGGCCGAGCAACCCCAGCGACTCGTACGGATGCCAGGGACCCGTCTCCGACCGCCACTGGTCGAGGAACGCCTCCGGCGACGGTGGCTCGGGGATGTCGTACCCGAGTCCTTCCAGGCAGGCCTTCGTCTCGACCAGCGCCTCGTATTGGTCGATCACCTGCTCATCGGTCAGGTCGGCGGCCGTGGGCAGGTCGTCGATGCCCAGTTGCTCGTGGCATCGAGCACGGGAGGCGGAGATCTCGTCGCGCTGGTCGACCGAGACGTCGGGGATCGTGATGCCGCGGTCGTGGGCCGTGGCGTTCCACCCCTCCGCTCGCATGCACTCGGCCATCGCCCGCATCAGCTCGGCAAGCTCCTCACCCTCGGGAAACGCATCCAGGGGACTCCCCGGGCTCGAGGGAGGGGCGGGCGCGGTCGCCGAAGCCGGTGGGGCATCGGCTCCCCCCGAAGTCCCGTCGCCGTGCGTGCAGCCCGCCCCAACGAGCAGGACGAGACCCAGGACCGCGAGTCTGGTCAACTGATCGCCGAGCAGTACGCGTACGTCGCGGGGTCGTTCAGCGACCCGCTCGTCTCGACGACCCAGAAGCCACCCGGCGAGCCCGACGAAGCGTGGTGGAACGTGGTTCTCCATGTCGGTCCGTTGTAGAAGTCGTCGTAGCCATTGCCGGGCGGGTAGTGCTCGGTGTAGCCGGTCGAGTACGCCCGGGTCCAGGGAGTGTCGCCACCGGAGCAGTACTTGGTTCCGCTGTCGGTGACTCCCGCCAACGCTGGCACCGCCACCAGCAGCGCCAAGCAGGCGGCCACGGCCACCGGGACCAGCCGTCGCTTCATGGCAACTCCTCCTCATCGAGTGGATCCATGGTGCCCGACCGAACCCGCCGTTGTCGGTCATCTCGCGCAGATTCCGGTCATCTCGCGCAGATTCCGGTCATCTTGGGCTCGATCGCGGCGTCCCCGATCGCACGCCTCGTCCACCGCGGCGGGGAAGGCGATCGACAGGTCGTCGAACACGGCACACTGGTCGGCCGGGAGGGCACCCGGCTGGGCCGGGGGCCGAGCCGCTGGTCCCCGGGGCACGAGCGGGAAGGGCCGTCGAGCTGATCGTCGCCCATCGACCGGCGAAAGGACCCTGACCCCGTCAGCCACCTGGTCGTCGGGCCTGGGGACAGGTGACCTGGAGGCGATCCCACTCCGCCGGCGACGCGGTCTGGACGTAGTTGTAGGGAAGCCAGATCTCTCCGGTCGCGTAGCCCTCGATGAATGCGTCGAGGCTGGAGGCTTCGGGGATCGCGTAGCCCTCCCCCCGCAGACACTCGGCGACCTCGAGCTGGTGGGCGTACTCGGCTTCGATGACCTCGCGCGTCGGCGGTTCCGGCGGTGGCAGCTGCAGACCTGCACGACAGGCGTTCAACACCGACCGGGCGTTGAGGTGCTGACCGGTGGGCACGTCGGACAGGGAGATACCGTCGCCGGGCGGGATCAGGCGTGCCGCAATGCCTTGGTCGTTGGCGCACTGCACGGTGAGCTCGGTGACACGGAACCAGTCGATGTCGTGATAGGACACGGCCGAGAAGTCACCGTATCCGCCGATCGGGTCCCGCTCGGGTATCGCCGGCCGTCGGGGGTCCCTCCCATCCTGCTCCGTCGAGGTCACGGGAGCCTCGACGGTGCTCGCAACCGTGTCTCGAGATCCGGACTCGGAGGTCACATCGAGCGATCCGGATGTGCAGGCAGCCGAGGCGATCAGAGCAACGAGAACCCAAGCGAGCCGCATGGCACGACCTTCCGATGTTCAGCTGATCGACGTACAGTAAGCGTACGTGCCCGGATCGTTCAGCGATCCGCCCACAACCTCGACTCCCCAGTTCACGCTGTTCTTGTGGTTGGTGGTGGATGTCCTGACCCTCCACGTGGACCCGTTGTTCCAATCACCCGTCTCGTAGTAGCTCGGAGACAACACGAAGTGGGTCGTGGTCTGCGTGGAGTAGGACCGGATCCCCACAAGCGTGGAGCCGCAACTCTTCCAGCCGAACTCATAGACCGCAGCGAGCGCCGGCATCGCCAGCAGCATCACTAGGCAAACGGCCAATGCCGTCGCCGTCAGTAGTCGCCTCATAGCCGATTCCTCCCGGGTTGCTGTGCTCACCATGCCTCAACGGGGACGACGAAACCGGTCATCCTGCGACGAAACCGGTCGTCTGCCGCCGGAATCGGTCACCCGGCGGCGAAATCGGCCATGCCACCCACCCACCGGGCCCGCACCGGCCAGCCGACCCGGACGAGGCCCACTCGGCCCTTGGTGGATCCCCGGCCACCCGGCGGGAGCGGGCCCTCCCTCCGCAAGGGATCCGCTCACGGCCAGTTCCTCGGCCCACAGAGCGGGGGTGTGGGGGTTGCAGATCCGTTGGGCCTCGAGCTGCTCACGGTCCGACGGGCTGGTGAACCCAGAGGGATCACCCGCGTTCAGGATGCCACGACCGACTCTCGCGAAGGGATGCCAGATCAGCGGCCCTGGCTGCATGAACGCCTCCTCACTGGGAGGATCCACAGTCGGATAGCCGTTGGCTTCCAAACACGCCTGGACCTCCAAGTACAGGCGATAGGTCAGACGCCGCAGCTCCTCACCTTCTGGGAAGAGCTCATACCAGTCG
The DNA here is from genome assembly GCA_964580265.1 of uncultured Rhodobacterales bacterium. Classification (GTDB taxonomy): domain Bacteria; phylum Pseudomonadota; class Alphaproteobacteria; order Rhodobacterales; family Rhodobacteraceae; genus Sediminimonas. Next base: position 9,004 of record CAZOKA010000026.1, read on the forward strand.
TTCTCGCGGGCGGTGTCCCAGCAGCGCTCGCTGAGCGTGTTGCTTGGTTCGCTGCTGGTTCGCAGGACCGGCGGCGGACCCTCGAACAGGTCTGCCACGCCACCATTGTCAGCCACGCAACCTTGCAGCCATCGGTAGAAGTCGACCGTGCCCTCCACGTACCGTTCAGTGGGGGGCGTCGCCACGAAGGTGGGCGAAGCCGTTGTGGTCGTCGTCTCGATGACGGCGCCCGGCGCGGTGGTGCTCGTCGACGTCGGAGCCTCGGGCGTCCCGGTGGTCTCGGCCACCTCACTGGTGCAGGCCGAGAGCACCACCAGGGCGGCCGCCACGAACCAGCCGCCCCGGCGATGCCCCAAGCGCATCGTTCTCACACCTGAACCTCAGACCGGGCCATGGAGTGCGGTGCGATCAGGTGACGTAGTAACCGTTGCCCGGTCCCGACCCGCTGATGCTCCACGGGCGGCTACCCGTGTGATAGCCATGGCCGACGATCGTCGGACCAGTGGCGGGGACGGTGCTACCGGCGAACTTGTGCGTGCGACTCCGCCCACCGACGTGGACGTGGACCCGTAGCCGCCGCCTCCGCAGTGAGCGGTGCCACTCACGGCCAAGGCCGCCGGTGCGAGCATGACCAGCGCCAGTGCCGTGGCCACCACCAGGGACGGCGAGTCGTCGAACCATGGTGGCCATCCTCTGGGCTGCTCTGCCGGGTCTTCCCCGGCTCGTGTGCTCACCATGCCTCGTGACGGCCGACGAAGTCGGTCATCCTGCGTCCGAACCGGTCATCGGACGACGGACTCGACGATGCCGCCCACCCACCAGGCCGCGGCCACCCGCCTCCCCGACCGACAACGCTGCATCGGGTGCCGAGGAGCAGACGCCCTCGCGACGAACCCAGAACCCTGTCGCGACGCGGCACTCAAGGGTAGGTTCGTCGTGGCCTCTCCAGGGAGCGTGGATGCGCGAGGTCCGGTACCGGGGAATCACGGAGTCGATCCGTCAGTCGTACGCAGCGGCGATGGGCAGGCCGCCGTCGGTCGACGCTCCCGTCGAGGTGGTGACGCCCACGCTGGGCGTCTCCGTCGGGACCGCAGCCGTGGTCATCGTCGACGACGTCACCCCGGATCGGCCGGGCCACGCGATCGTCAACGGCGCCGACGCGGACGCCGTAGCCCTCGCCACGGCCCTTGCGGCCAAGGGGTATGCCGTCCGTGCGGCCTCCCGCAAGATCGTGTCGATGCCACTGTCCGACGACGACCGCCGCATCCTGGCTGCCCTTGTCGAAGGGGCGTCCATCGCAACAGCGGCCGACGCAATCGGGTACTCATCGAGCCAGTTCCGAAGGCACCTTCGCCGGATCGAGGAGGCCCTCGGCGCTCGGAACCACTACCACGCAGTGGCGATCGCCGCCGAACTGGGGCTGCTGGAGTGAGACGGCTGGGCGTCCTCCTCGGCGGTCTGGTGCTGGTCGCCGTCGCCGGGCTGGCCGGCTGGTGGGCGGCGTCGGTGGCCCTCGCCCCACCCGACGATCCCCTCGCGGGCGCCGTCCCCGCCGAGATCGAGTACGAGGTCGGCACCGAGACCCTCCAACGGGAACTCGCCTTCAACTCCCTCGCCGAGTGGACCACCGCCGAGGGGCCGGCCAATCGGGCGACGGGCACCGTGACCGCGGTGGCGGTCGAACCCGGGGACCTGGTGGCGGCGGGCGACGTGGTCTACGAGGTCGACCTCCGCCCGGTGGTGGTGGCCGAGGGCGAGACGCCCATGTTCCGGACGCTGTCACGCCGGGCCACGGGGCCCGACGTCGCCCAGCTCCAGCGCCTGCTCATCGACGCCGGGTTCCTCGACGGCGAGGCCGACGGCACGTTCGGGCCGGGCACCACCCGAGCCGTGGCCGACTGGCAGGAGTCCCTCGGCCTCGACGACACCGGGGTGGTGGGGGTGGGCGACGTCGTGTTCATGACCGGCCTTCCCCGGGCCGTGGTGCTCGGCGAGGAGATCCGCCCGGGCCGGGTCCTCTCCGGGGGCGAGGAGGCGCTCCGCCTGCTGCCCGAAGCCCCCCGCCAGTGGATCCCCCTCTCCCCCGAGCAACGCAGCCTCGTTCCCACCGACGCCCCCGTCATCGTGTCCCACCCCGGCGGCACCTGGGACGCGGTGGTGGCCGAGGTCGCCGACAACCCCGAGGGGTTCGGCATCGAGTACGTCCTCGTCGCCCCCGACGGCGGCCCGGTGTGCGGCGCGGAATGCGCCGGCGTGGTCCCCGTGGAGGGGTTCACGGAGTTCCCCGCCCGGGTGGTGGTGCTCGCCGCCACCACGGGCCCCGGGCTGCCCGTGGCGGGCATCCGGACCGGCGTCGACGGCGCCCCCTTCGTCCGGCTGGCGTCCGGCGAGCAACGACCGGTGTCGGTGGTGGCGTCGTCGGGTGGGACGGCCATCGTCGAGGGGATCGAAGCCGGCGACGTGGTGCTGCTGCCCGCCGAGGAGGGGTGATGCTGGCCGTCGAGTCGCTGTCGTTCGGCTACACCGCCGACGAGCCGCTCATCGTCGGACTCGACCACGCGTTCGCTCCCGGCCGGGTCACCGCCGTGACCGGGGCGTCGGGGAGGGGCAAGTCGACACTGCTCTACCTGCTCGGGCTGCTGCTCACGCCGGGCGAGGGACGGGTCGTCGTCGACGGCGTCGAGGCGTCGGCCCTCCCCGACGCCGACCGCTCCCACCTGCGGGCCACCCGGATCGGGTTCGTGTTCCAGGACGCCGTGCTCGACCCGTCCCGCACGGTCCTCGACAACGTCGTCGAGGGTGCCATCTACGCCGACGTCCCCCGCCGAGTGGCGATCGCCCGGGCCCGGCGACTCCTCGAGCGCTTCGACGTCGACCTGCGCGAGACCCACAAGCCGGGCGAGGTGTCGGGCGGCCAGGCCCAGCGGATCGCCCTCTGTCGGGCGCTCCTCAACGAGCCCCGTATCGTCCTCGCCGACGAACCGACCGGCAACCTCGACGCCGCCGCAGCCGCCGTGGTGATGGCGGCGCTCGCCGAGGAGGCGGCCGACGGTGCGACCGTGGTGGTCGCCACCCACGACGCCACCATGATCGCCGCCGCCGACGACGAGGTGGCGCTTGTCTGAGCTGGGCGATGGCTGAGCTGGCCCGGCCGGTCCGCCTGGCGGGCGAGGCGCTGCGCATGGCCGCCGCCCAGCCGGCGGCGTCGGTGACGACCGCCCTCGTGACGGCGGCGGTGGTGGCCGTGCTGTTGGCCACGACCGGCCAGACGGTGGTCGCCGAACGCGACGTGCTCGCCCGCATCGACGACGCCGGCACCCGCAGCATCGAAGTGGGACTGGAACCGGCGGCGGGGGCCACGGCCGAGGCGGTCGCCCGGGTGGAGCGGCTGGGGACGGTCGACTGGGTGGTCGGGTTCGGGACCGTGGTCGACGTCCGCAACGAGGCGGTGCCGGGCGGGGCCCCCGTGGCGTTGCGGCCGCTGTTCGGGGAGGTGCCCCCGGTGCTGGTGCTCGACCCGCAGTCCGGGCCGCCCGGCGTGGACGTGGCCTGGGCGGGACCGGCGGCGATGGCCACCCTCGGCCTCGACGTCGGGGTCGGCGGGGTGGTCGCCGACGGGGGTGCCACCGCCTACGCCGTGATCGGTCCCCTCACCGCCGAGGATCCGCTGGCCGACTTCGGCCGCCAGGCGCTGACGGTGCGCGAGGCGTCGCCCGACGAGGTGCTCCGCCGGCTGGTGGTGGTCACCGAGGAACCGGCGGCGGTGGGACCGACGGTGGATCACGTGCTGGCGCTGCTCGACATCGAGGACCCGGCGGCGGTGACGGTGCAGACCTCCGAGGCCCTGGCGGCGGTGCGGGCGGCGGTCGCCGGGGAGTTGGGCCGGTTCGGCCGAGACCTGGTGCTGCAGGCGCTGGGGGCGGCGCTGGTGGTCGTGCTGGTGGTGACCTACGGGGCGACGACGGCCCGCCGGCGCGACTTCGGCAGGCGGCGGGCGCTCGGCGCCACCCGGGGGGCGATCGCCGGGCTGGTGGTGCTCCAGCAGGGAGTTACCGCGCTGGCGGGGGCGACCCTGGGACTGGTGGTCGGGGCGGCGATCACCCTCCAACTCACCGGTGGCGGCCCCGACGGGCGCTTCGCGGCGGCAGTCGCCGTCCTGACGGTGTTGGTGACGCTGGTCGCCTCCCTGGTGCCGGCCCTGGTCGCCGCCACCCGCGACCCGGTCCGCATCCTCCGGGTGCCGTGAGGCTGCGGGTCCGACCGGAGCGTTCGATTCCTGCGCAACATGACCGATTCCGGCGGAACATGCACGATCTGAGCGGACGATGACCGACATGAACCCGCAGTCCTCCTGCATGCTGGCTGGAATCACACGAGGAGGACCGGCATGGGGACGCTGTCAATCGCACGGCGGACCGTCCTTGGAGTCGCCGCAGTGGTGATGGCGTTGGCCATGGCGCTTCCGGCTCTCGCGACGTCATCCGACAGCGGCACCAACTCCTGCACGAATCCGTAGTACCTGACCGTCCGGACGAGCACGACGCACGAGAGTTGGGCGAGAATCGACGCAATCACCGGGTCGGACTACTACTGGCCCTTCTG